>JAEYNS010000330.1 GCA_023412435.1 Actinomycetes bacterium
GCGGCGGCGCCCCCCTTCCCCCTGTCCCCGCATCAAGCACTCCGGTGGCGGCCAGGGCACCACCGCTGCCAGGACACCGCGACCGAGCGGGACCTGCCGCTGTCTGGCTGAGGCCCGCCGCACTGCAACCCCGCCCCCACCCACCTCGCCCGCGCCGGCCGCCCCACCCGACCCGTCCCGCAACCGGTAGGTAACAGCCCGCCGAGGGAACATTCCCCTCGGCTCACGGAAATCAACCGGTAGGCGGGCGATCGGGCCCGGGCGGCTCAGCCAAGGGATGTGGGATTGCATTGACATACCTTTGATTGTGTGGTTTTGTAGACCCAACTCCTCCCGCGCCGGCCCGACCGGTGACGACCCAGCAGAACGGAGATCAGCCTTGTCCAGCGACCCGATCCTCGCCCCCGGCTCCGTTCGGCTCGGCCTGCCCCCCACCACCAAGGACGCGGCCATCCGGCTCTGCGGCCAGGTGCTGCTCGACGCCGGGGCGGTGACCGCCGAGTACATCGACGGCATGTTCGCTCGCGAGCTCCAGGTCTCGACCTACCTCGGCGAGGGCGTCGCGATCCCGCACGGCACCAACGAGTCCCGCGGCTACGTCCGCAAGCCGGCGCTGGGGTTCCTGCAGTTCACCGAGCCGGTCGACTGGGACGGCAGCCCCGTCACCTTGTGCATCCCGATCGCGTCGGCTGCCGACGACCACCTGCCGATCCTGGCAGCGCTGGCCGAGGTGCTGCTGGACGCCGAGGCCGCCGAACGCCTGCGCTCCACCTCCTCGGTGGACGAGGTGCTGCGGCTGCTGAGCCCCGCCGAGGTGAACTGACATGTTGGTGCTGCGCTTCCACGCCCCCGGCGACGTGCGGATCGAGGACGCCCCGATCCCCCGGATCACCGCCGACGAGATCCTGCTGCGGGTCCGCAACTGCTCGACCTGCGGCACCGACGTCAAGATCTTCCACAACGGCCACCAGAACCTCACTCCCCCGCGGGTACTGGGTCACGAGATCGCCGGCGAGGTGGCCGAGGTCGGCGCCAACGTCTCCGGCTGGGCGGTCGGCGACCGGGCCCAGGTGATCGCGGCCGTCCCCTGCGGCGAGTGCTACGAGTGCCGCAAGGGCTGGATGGCGGTCTGCGCGAACCAGACCTCGATCGGCTACCAGTACGACGGCGGCTTCGCCGAGTACATGGTGGTGCCGCGCGAGGTGCTCAAGGTGGACGGCCTCAACCGGATCCCCGACGGCGTGGGCTTCGACGAGGCCTCGGCCGCCGAGCCGTTCGCCTGCGCGATCAACGCCCAGGAACTGCTCGGGATCGAGCCGGGCGACACCGTGGTGGTGTTCGGCGCCGGCCCGATCGGCTGCATCCACACCCGGATCGCGCGCGGCGTCCACAAGGCGGGGAAGGTCTTCCTGGTCGACGTGAACGCCGCACGCCTGGCGATGTCGGCGCAAGCCGTCCACCCCGACGCGACCATCGACGGCTCCCAGGTCGACGTGGTGGCCGAGGTGATGCGGCTGACCGACGGACGCGGCGCGGACGTGGTGATCACCGCCACCGCGGCGAACATCGCCCAGGAGCAGGCGATAGCGATGGCGGCCCGCAACGGCCGGATCTCGTTCTTCGGCGGGCTGCCGAAGACGAACCCGACGATCACCCTGGACTCCAACCTCGTCCACTACCGCCAGCTGCACATCCACGGCGCCAACGGGTCGGCCCCCGAGCACAACAAGAAGGCGCTGGAGTACATAGCCTCCGGACTGGTGCCCGTGAAGGACCTGATCACCGTGCGCCTTCCGCTGGAGCGCGCGCTGGAGGCCTTCGAGATCGTGGCCACCGGCCAGGCGATCAAGGTGACCGTCGAGCCCTGATTCAGGCCCTGACCACCCGCGGTCCGGCAGCGGCGAGCTCCTCGGCCAGCGCGTCGTCCAGCCCGCTGTCGGTCACCACGACGTCGACCTGGTCGAGGTCGGCGAACCGGCACAGCTGGGTGAGCCCGATCTTGGTGTGGTCGGCCAGGCAGACCACCAGGCCGGCGGCGGTCACCATCGCCGACTTCACCTCCGCCTCGGCCTGGTCGGGAGTGGTGAGGCCTGCCTCGGGGGTCATCCCGTTCGTGCCGAGGAAGGCCACGTCCACCCGCAACCGCTCCAGGGCCGCGGTGGGCCACGGGCCGACCAGCGCCTTGGTCACCTCGCGCAGGCGTCCGCCGAGCAGCAGCAGCTCGACCTGCGGCCACTCCGCCAGCAGGGCCGCCACCGGCAGGGAGTTGGTGACGACCGAGAGCGCCCGGTCGGTGGGGATCCGGCGCGCGAACTCCATCGTGGTGGTGCCGCTGTCGATCAGGATCGAGCCGCCGTCGGGCAGCAGGTCGAGCGCCGCCCGGCCGATCCGGGCCTTCTCCGCGGTCTGCCGCTCACGGCGGGCGGTCACCGAGGGCTCGTAGCCGAGCCGCTGGATATGGACGGCGCCGCCGTGCACCCGGCGCAGCTGACCCTGCTGCTCCAGGATGGTGAGGTCGCGCCGGATCGTCTCCGAGGTGACGTCCAGTTCCCGGGCCAGCGCCGCCACCTCGACCCGGGAACGCGCCCTGGCCTGCTCGAGGATGCGCAGGTGGCGCTCGTGCGGCAGCAGCCGGTCTTCCCCGTCTCCTGTCATGGCCGTCACCCTAGCGAGCAAGCCCACAGCAACGCAGCCATTCCCACACCGCTCCGCAGGCGTGGCGGCGACCGGAGCCCGGCGAGGAGCCTGCCTGCCCGGCAGCTGCGATCGTCCGTGACCGGGAGGAACCGGGGCTGACTGCCCGGGTTAGGATGCGTCGCGTGCCACTCTCCGCCGTCGGCATCAGTCACCACCTCGTAACCCTGGACGAGCTGGCGCGGCTGCGCCGGGCCAGCCAGCAGGTGACCGCTGTCCTCGACCGGAACCCCAGCCTCACCGGACGGGTGGTGCTCAGCACCTGCAACCGCTTCGAGGTCTACCTCGAGTCGGACACCATCCACGGCGGTGTGGACGCGGTACTGGACGCCCTCAGGGCCGCACTTCCCCCCGAGCAGCACGCGCTGGTCGGCCAGTTCCGGGTCTACGCGGGCCAGTCGGCCGTCCAGCACCTGATGGAGGTGGCCAGCGGACTCGACTCCATGGTGATCGGCGAGGACGAGGTCATCGGCCAGGTTCGCGACGCCCTGACGACCAGCGCCGGACGCGTCGGCCCCGCCCTGCACCGGCTCTTCAGCGCCGCCCTGACCACAGGCAAGGCAGTCAGCTCCCAGACCGGCCTCGGCGCCGCCGGCCGCTCCCTGGCCGAGGTCGGGCTCGGCCTGGTCGAGCAGCGCCACTTTCCGCTGGCCGGTCGTCGTGCCCTGGTGGTCGGCACCGGGAGCTATGCCCGCGTCGTGGTGGCCGCCCTGCAGCGGCTGGGCTGCACCGGCCTGTCGGTCTACTCCCCCACCGGACGCACCGAGCAGTTCGCTGCCACCCGTGAGATCGAACCGGTCAGCGAGGCAGGGCTGGCGGCCGCGCTGAGCGCCACCGACCTGCTGGTCACCTGCAGCGGCGGCGAACGGGCGACCGGGCCTGCCATCACCGCTGCCATGCTGGCGGCCGCCCGCGGCGCCGAGGCGCCCCTGCTGCCCGTCCTCGACCTCTCGCTCACCGGCGACGTGGAGCCGGCGGCAGCACAGCTGCGCAAGGTCGACCTGATCGACCTCGACGAGATCGGGGCGCACGCCCCCGCCCAACCGGCGAGCGCTGTGCTCGCCGCCCGCAACCTGGTCAGCCGCGGCGTCGAGGCGTACCTGCACCTGGAGTCCGGACGGGCCGCCGCCCCCGCGGTGACCGCGATCCGGGCCTACGTCAGCCAGTTCATCGAGGGCGAGATCGAGGGCGCCGCCCGCCGGCACGACCCCGAGACCGCCGAGGCGGTCGCTCGCTCACTGCGCCGGGTGTCCAACTCGCTGCTCCACACCCCGTCGCTGCGGGCCGCCGAACTCGCGCGGGCCGGCAGCCTCGCCGACTACTCCCAGGCCCTGCGGACCCTGTTCGACATCGACGTCGAGGCGGAGGCGTGACGGCTGACCCGCACCACCTCCCCGATGCCACCGAAGGAGAACCGATGGCCGACCTCGCCAGGCGCCCTCGCCGGCTGCGCGCCACCGCGGCGATCCGGCGGCTGGTCGCCCAGACCCGCGTCCACCCGGCGCAGCTCGTGCTGCCGCTGTTCGTCGCCGACGGGCTCCCTGCGCCGCGTCCGATCGGGTCGCTGCCCGGTGTGGTCCAGCACACCCTCGACTCGGTCCGGGCCGAGGCGACCCGCGCCGCCGAGGCAGGCATCGGGGCCCTCATGCTCTTCGGTGTGCCAGCCCCCCAGGACAAGGACGCCACAGGGTCTGCAGGCTACGCCGCCGACGGCATCCTGAACCGGGCGATCGCGGCCGTGCGGGCGGAGCTCGGCGACCGGCTGCCGGTGATGGCCGACACCTGCCTGGACGAGTTCACCGACCACGGCCACTGCGGCGTCCTGGACGCCGCCGGGCGCGTGGACAACGACGCGACCGTCGACCGCTACGTCCGGCAGGCTGTCTCCCAAGCGCAGGCCGGCGCCGACTTCGTCTCCCCGTCGGGGATGATGGACGGCCAGGTCGCTGCGATCCGGGCAGGGCTGGACGCCGCAGGCCACCAGCACGTCGGCATCCTCGCCTATGCCGCCAAGTACGCCTCCGCCTTCTACGGCCCGTTCCGCGAAGCCGTCGGCTCATCGCTCCAGGGTGACCGGCGGAGCTACCAGCAGGACCCCGCCAACCGCAGGGAGGGCCTGCTCGAGGCCACCCTCGACCAGGCCGAGGGCGCCGACATCGTGATGGTGAAGCCGGCTGGCTACTACCTCGACGTGCTCGCCGACGTCGCCGCGGTGGCGCAGGTGCCGGTGGCCGCCTACCAGGTGTCCGGCGAGTACGCGATGATCGCCGCAGCAGCCCAGCACGGCTGGATCGACCGGCAGGCTGCGCTCGTCGAGTCGGTGACAGGCATCGTCCGCGCCGGCGCCGACATCGTGCTCACCTACGCGGCGCTTGACCTCGTGGACTGGCTGCGTTGACCAACGCCGAGGCCTTCGACCGCGCCCGCCGGGTGATGCCCGGC
>JAEYNS010000356.1 GCA_023412435.1 Actinomycetes bacterium
GATGTGCGGAGCGCCCGGCCCGAGTCCGGCCAGCTCGCCGAGACACCGGGTGAGCAGGGTGGTCTTGCCGAAGCCGGGCGGGGCGGCGAGCAGGACGAGGCGGGGAAGGTGGTCGCCGGGCCGGAAGGGGTTCGCCAGCCGGGTGCGGTCCAGCAGTGCGCGGCGGGGCAACGGCACCCGCAGTTTCGCCCCGAGCGGCATGGCCACACCGTAGCGGCCGGGTGCCCGCGGCCATAGGTGCATGGGTACGGCTACCGCCGCTGCACGGCGATGACGACATCCTCCTCGACGAGGTCGTTGTTGATGGCGATCGCGGCGGCCGAACCCTCCCCTGCGGCAGTGATCACCTGGGCCCTGGGGTTGGCAGCGTTCCCGGCCGCCCAGACCCCCGGTTGGCTGGTGCGGCCGGTCGCGTCGACCACCGGCCACCCGGCGGCATCGACCGCGCAACCGAGCCGGGTGAGCAGGGCGGAGCGGGGCACGAACCGTGGCCGGACGAAGACGGCGCTGACCGGGATGATCTCCCCGGCTTTCAGCCGTACCCCCCGCAGTCGGTCGGCATCGACGACGAGCCCGGCGACGGTGTCACCGACGACCCGGATGCCTCGCGCCTCGAAGCGCTCGCGCTGCTCGGCGGTGAGGGTGCTGCCGTGCGCGAAGTAGGTGACGGCGTGGGTCCACTGCCGGATCAGCTGTGCGTGGACGACGGCCTCGTCGGTGCCGCCGACCACCCCGACGGGCTGATCGCGGACCTCGTAGCCGTGGCAGTACGGGCAGTGCAGCACGTCACGCCCCCACCGCTCGGCCAGCCCCGGGATCTCGGGCAGCTCGTCCTGCAGCCCCGTGGTCACCAGGACCCGCCGGGCGCGCACCGGCTCTCCCTGGTCGAACACGGCCTCGAACCGGGCCGGACGGTCGGGGTTGTCGAGCAGGCTGAGGCCGGTGACGGTGCCGCCGCGGAGCTCTGCGCCGTAGCCCAGCACCTCGCGCCGCCCTGCGGCCAGCAGTTCGGACGGCGGGAGCCCGTCCGAGCCGAGGAAGCCCTGCATGTGGGCGGCCGGGGCGTTGCGCGGACGGCCGGCGTCCCCGATCAGCACCGACCGCCGGGCGCGGGCCAGCACGAGGCCGGCGGACAGTCCGGCGGCTCCCCCGCCGACAATGAGGACGTCGTAGGTGGTCATGTCCCCAGCGTCGGCCGGTGTCGCCCCGGCGCCAACGAGTGTTGCCAATCCTGGGAATCCCGCGGTTGAATGCGGTGGTGGCCCACCCTTCCCGCCCCGGGCAGCAGACGAGCGGCGCCGACGTCGCGGCCGTCCTCGCGCAGGTCGGGCCGCGGCTGCGGCAGGTGCGGGCTGCCCGCGGGCTCACGCTCACCGAGGTGGCGGCACGCACGGGGATGTCGAAGAGCACCCTGTCGCGGCTCGAGAACGGCCAGCGGAAGGCGACCCTCGAGTTGCTGCTGCCCCTGGCCCAGCTGTACCGGGTGCCGCTGGACGAGCTGGTGGGGGCTCCCGCACTGGGCGACCCGCGGATCCGGCTGCGACCCCGCCGGGTGAAGGGACGGACCGTGCTGCCGCTCACCCGTCCCGGCGGCGTCCAGGCCTGGAAGATCATCGTCCCGGCCGACCAGACGACGCCGAACCCGCGCTCCCACGACGGATTCGAGTGGCTGTACGTGCTCTCGGGTCGGCTGCGGCTGGTCATCGGCGCGCGGGACGTCGTGCTCGGCGTCGGCGAGGCGGCCGAGTTCGACACCCAGGTTCCCCACTGGTTCGGAAGCACCGGCGACGGCCCGGCGGAACTGCTCAGCGTCTTCAGCAGGCCGGGCGAACGAGCCCCGGCCACGAGAGGCTGACGGCTCGGCCCTGGCGGTGAACCGGGTCCGGCCGCGGCCGGTAGAATGGCTGGCCGAAATGAGCAGCCCTGCGAGCCGACGGACCAGCCCGGTGTCCCGGATGATCTTCTGGACCCTGCTGGCGCTGGCCGTCGTGCTGGGCGCGATCGCGCTCTGGATCCGCTACCGGTTCGGATCGATCACCTTCGAGCAGGTCCTCAGCACGCTGCCGGTCGCCGGCGGCGAGGGGGTCGGCAACGACGGGTACGCGGTCGAGTTCGTGATCTGGTGCGTCGCAATCCCGCTCGGAACGGTCGCCGTCGCTGCGCTGATCGCGCGCCGCCGGCGCCGGCCGGTACGGCGCGCTGCGCTGCTCGCCCCGGGCACCGCGGCGGCGATCGCTCTCGGCACGCTGCTGATCGTGGCGGGCGTGCCGCAGTACGCCGCCGCCTACCTCGACTCACGCACGGTCGCCGAGTACTACGTGACGCCCCGGGTCGAGACCCGTCCGGAGCAGCCCCGCAACCTGATCACCGTCTACCTGGAGTCGACCGAGAACACCTACGCCGACGCGGAGCGGTTCGGGGAGAACCTGATCGCGGCCCACGAGCAGGCCACCGCCGGGTGGGCCGCCTACGAGCTGGGCCAGGACCCGGTCGGCGGCTGGACGATGGCAGGGCTGGTCGGGTCGCAGTGCGGGATCCCGCTGAAGAGCCAGCTGCTGGCCGGCGACCCCTCGTCCTTCACCGCAGGCGAGAGCGTTGCGCACTTCCTGCCGGGGGCGATCTGCCTGGGCGATGTGCTGCGGGCGGAGGGCTACACCAACGCTTTCCTGGGCGGGGCCCACCTAAAGTTCGCCGGCAAGGGCACCTTCCTGACCGACCACGGGTTCACCAGGTTGCGCGGGCGCGAGGAGTGGGAGCTGACCGAGGACGCGTCGGTGATGTCGCCCTGGGGGCTGTCGGACGCGCGGCTGTTCGAGCACGCCGAGCAGACCCTCGCCGACTTGCGGGACGAAGGGGAGCCGTTCCACCTCAGCCTGCTCACCCTCGACACCCACGAGCCGGGAGCGGTGTTCCCGTCGTGCGAAGACACGGCGGCGACCAGCCCGATCGCGACCGCCCTGAAATGCTCGGGTGCGGCGCTGGCCGGCTTCCTCGAGCACCTGGAGTCGGCCGGCTACCTCGACGACACGGTCGTCGTCGTGATGGGGGACCACCTGAAGAACCTCTCCGACAGCGACCAGCTCCGCGACCAGCTGACCGGTGCCGAGGAGCGGACCATCTTCTTCCGGGTCCACAGCCCCGACCCGGTGAGCTTCGCCCGGCCCGGTGCCGACCAGCTCTCGGTGCTGCCGACCGTCCTGGAACTGCTCGGCTTCGGGCTGCCGGACGGCCGCGCCGGACTCGGGGTGTCCTTCGCCGCGCACCACGGGCTGCACCGCACCCTGGCCGCGCTGCCCCAGCCCGACTACACCAGCCTGCTGCAGGCACCCTCGCGCGACCTCTACCACCGGTTCTGGACGGGCTGAGGCCGACTCCTCCCGGCTACCCGGCGGGACGGACCCGTCCCATCGTCAGGGTGGAGCCCTCGACGTCCCAGCCGCCCCAGCGCGACGGCTGGATCAGCCTCCCCGCCCAGAACACCTCGGGCACGTCCGGCCGGTCGAGGTCGCAGCCGCCGCCCAGCGCCCCGGCCAGCATCCGGTGGTGGGCCGCCCAGAAC
>JAEYNS010000168.1 GCA_023412435.1 Actinomycetes bacterium
AGTCAAGGGCGGCCTGGCGGAGGGGGTCGGGGATGGTCACAGCCGCTCCAGCAGCCCGGCCAGCAGCGCCCGGAGCCGGGGCTCGGCGGCCCGTCCGGCCTCGATCACCTCGGTGTGGTTGAGCGGTTCGGGAGAGATCCCCGCGCCGAGGTTGGTGACCAGCGAGATCCCCAGCACGTCCAGCCCGGCCTCGCGCGCGGCGATGGTCTCCAGGGTGGTGGACATCCCGACCAGGTCGCCGCCCAGCACCTGTGCCATCTTCACCTCGGCCGGGGTCTCGTACTGCGGGCCGCGGAACTGCACGTACACCCCCTCCTGCAAGGTGGGGTCGACCTCGCGGGCGAGTTCGCGCAGGCGCACCGAGTACGCCTCGGTCAGGTCGATGAAGGTGGCTCCCGTGAGCGGGGTGGCGCCGGTCAGGTTGATGTGGTCGCGGATCAGCACCGGCGTTCCGGGGGTGTAGTCGGGGTTCAGCCCGCCACAGCCGTTGGTCAGGACGATGGTGGCGGCGCCGGCGGCCGCCGCCGTCCGGACGCCATGGACCACCGGCTCGACGCCCCTGCCCTCGTAGAAGTGGGTCCGCCCGGTGAACAGCGCTGCCACCTTCCCCGCAGCGGTGCGCAGCAGGCGCAGTTCGCCGCCATGGCCTGCGACGACGGGGGCGGAGAATCCGGGGACGCTGTGCAGCGGGAGGGCGCCGATCGGCTCACCGAGCCCTGCGGCGGCATTCGACCAGCCGGACCCCAGCACCAGGGCGAGGTCGATGCGGTCGATTCCGAAGGCTTCCAGGACGTGCGCGGCCGCCGCCCGTGGGTCGAGATCAGTCACGTCGTGACTCTACCGATCCCCCTCCGAGGAGGCCACCGGGCGCGGGACGGAGTCGGCGTCGGAGGGCTCCTCCTCGTCCTCGTCGTCCTCGTCGTCCTCGGCCAGGACTGTGAACAGCGATTCCGCGCGCAGTCGGCGGCGCGGCAGGTGGGTGATCACCACCAGCATCGCCACCAGCAGCCCCACCCAGACCGCTGCCAGCCCGGGGTGCACCATGCCGCGGGGGCCGGTGAGGTAGGCGAAGCCGACCAGCGCGAGGCCGACCAGCGCCACCCCCGCGGCGACCCCCAGCGCCACCCTGCCCCGGCCGCCCAGGGGCTGCATTCGGCGCGCCAGGTGCCACAGGCCGAGGCCGAGCGCCGCCTGCAGCGGCAAGGCCGCCAGTTCGAGCAGGACCACCTGGGCCGGGGTGGCCTCGGTCCAGCCGAGGATGATCATCGCCACGGCGGCGATCACCCCGTAGCCGATCAGGATGCCGACGATCCAGGGGCGGGTCATCCCGGCAGCCTAGACGCTGGGGCGGCCGGGACTGGTATCGGGCGGCCCGCGACGTGCGGGACCGGTGGGGGTTACGTCCCGGCCCACCGGCGGTAAGAATGCAGGAATGGCGACGGTGGTGATCATCGGGGGCGGGCCGGGCGGCTACGAGGCGGCCCTGGTGGCCCGGCAACTCGGCGGTGAGGTGACCCTCGTCGAGCGCGCCGAGGTCGGCGGCTCCGCCGTCCTGACCGATGTGGTCCCCAGCAAGACGCTGATCACCGCTGCCGAGCTGATGTCGGAGCTCCGCAGGGCGGGCGAGGTGGGGCTGCGGCTGCGCGGCGGCGGAGACCTGGCGCCGTCGGTCGAGGTGGACCTGGGGGGCGTGAACCGCCGGATCCGGGCGCTCGCCGAGGCGCAGTCGCAGGACATCCGGCGCCGGCTGACCGAGGACGGCGTCCGGCTGATCCGGGGCACGGGGCGGCTGGACGGCACCAGCCGGGTGATCGCCACCACAGAGCAGGGCGACGAGGCGCTGCCCGCCGACATCATTCTGGTGGCGACCGGCGCGCGGCCGCGGGAGTTGCCGACCGCCGTCCCGGACGGGGAACGGATCCTGACCTGGACCCAGCTCTACGACCTGGACCGGCTGCCCGAGCACCTGGTGGTGGTCGGGTCCGGGGTGACCGGCGCCGAGTTCGCCAGCGCCTACCGCACCCTCGGCGCCGAGGTGACCCTCGTGTCGTCCCGCAGCCAGGTGCTGCCGGGGGAGGACGCCGACGCCGCCGCGCTGATCCAGACGGTGTTCGAGGCCAGCGGCATGACGGTGCTGAGCAACACGAGGGCGGCGTCGGTTGCGCGGCGGGGCGACGAGGTGGTGGTGACCCTCGCCGACGGCGCCGAGGTGGTCGGCTCGCACTGCCTGATGGCGGTCGGTGCCATCCCCAACACCGCAGGGCTCGGGCTCGCCGAGGCCGGGGTGGCGTTGGGAGCCGACGGCCACCTCACCGTCGACAAGGTCTCCCGGACCTCGGCCCGCGGGGTCTACGCCGCCGGTGACTGCACGGGGGTGTTCGCGCTCGCCTCGGTCGCCGCCATGCAGGGCAGGATCGCGATGTGGCACGCCCTGGGCGACGCCGTCACCCCGCTGGACCTCAAGGCGGTGGCCGCCACGGTGTTCACCGCGCCGGAGATCGCGACGGTGGGGGTCAGCGAGAAGGACCTGTCCGACGACCTGCGGGGGGTGGTGGCGCGGCTGCCGCTGAAATCCAACGCCCGGGCCAAGATGCGGGCTGTCACCGATGGCTTCGTGAAGCTGATCTGCCTGCCGGCCACGGGCACGGTGATCGGCGGGGTGGTGGTGGCGCCCTCGGCCAGTGAGCTCATCCACCCGTTGTCGGTCGCGGTGCGCAACCAGCTGACGGTCGACGAGCTGGCCGGCTCCTTCACCGTCTACCCGTCGCTGTCAGGTTCGCTGGCGGAGGTGGCGCGCCGGCTGCACGGCCACGCCGCCGACCGGGTCATCACCTACTGAGGACGCCGACGGTGTCGGGGTCGCCGGTTCGCCGACCGACCGAGGCAGGGTCGGACAGCAGCTGCGCGAAGGCGAGCTGGGCGGCGCCGATCATCAGCAGGTGCGAACCCACCTCGGTGGCGGTGATCCGCACCCCGGCGAAGGACGGCGGCAGGGCGGCTGCGGCGACCGCGGCGTGCAGCCGCTCGGGGTCGTAGGCCAGCAGCGCCGAGAGGAAGCCGCCCAGCGCGACCACCTGCGGGTTGAGCAGGTTGATGGCCGAGGCCAGCGCGGTGCCGAGGTGGTCGAGTTGGCGCTCGACGATCGCCCGCACCGTCGGCGAGCGGTCGGCCAGCAGGGCTTTCTCGAAGGTGTCGGCGTCGACCCGGTCGAGTCCGAGCGCGGCCAGCAACTCGGCGCGGGTCACCTCGGCCTCGAGGGTTCCGGAGATCCCGGCGGAATCGACCGCGGTGGAGGAGGAGACCCGGATATGGCCGAGTTCGCCGCCGTAGCCCGAGGCTCCGGCCAGCAGTTCGCCGCCGGTGACCAGCCCGCCGCCGATCCCGCTGGCCCCGCCGTTGAGGTAGATGAAGTGCTGCCTGCCGCGGCCGGCGCCGAAGTCGCGTTCGGCCAGCGCGCCGAGCCCGGCGTCGTTGGCCACCCGGACCGGTAGCCCGGTGGCGCGCTCGAGCGGCTCCCCGAACGGCTCCTCGTGCCAGTTCAGGTGCGGCGCGTTCATCACCACGCCGTCGCGGGTGCGGACCTGACCGGGGACCGCGACGCCGATGCCCGCCATCAGGTGCTCGTCGAGTTCGAGCCGCATCCCGCCCAGGACTGCCGCGATGATGCTGACGGCCTCGGCGGCGGACGGGATCCGGTCGTAGTCGTGCCGGATCACCCGCTTCACGGTGCCGTCCAGCCCGACCAGGCCGATGGTCAGGGCGTCGATCTCGGGGTTCACCGCGACCGCCGCCACGTTCGGACGGACGGCGACGACAGGGCTGGGTCGCCCGACCCGCCGGGAGGCATCCGGTTCGCGCTCGCTGACGAGGTTGAGGTCGACGAGGTCGGCGACCAGGCTGGCGATCGTGGAGCGGTTGCGTCCGGTGGCCCGGCTGAGCGCGGCTCTGGAACGGGGCCCGGACAGGTAGAGGATCCGCAGCACGGCGGACAGGTTCGACCGCCGGATGCTCTCCGTGGTGCCGGTGATACTGCCGGCGCCTGCTGGCATGGGGCCTCCTTCGCACCGACCTCCCGCGGTTGGTGTCGGTGCGGCGCGCGGAGGCGGCTGCGACACCCGACCCACGTCCTTTGTGGGTAAGCGCAACATAACCACTGCGTTCTCGCGATGGCAAGCCTTGAGAGAAATCGCCGCGACGATGCCCACCTCAGGGGACGCTGTGACCAGCGAGGCGCGACCCCGAGGAGGAGGTGGCCGGGGGAGGTGGACAGGCGAGCGCGAGGATTATATGTTGATGAAGGCAACATTCCGCACGCTGTAGTGACAGATTGGACCCTTCCGTGACTCTCACACCGACCCCGGCCGACAAGTTCACCTTCGGCCTCTGGACCGTCGGCTACGCCGGCAACGACCCCTTCGGGCCCGCCACCCGCGCCCCGCTGGACGTCGTCCACGTCGTCGAGAAGCTCGCCGAGCTCGGCGCCTACGGGCTCACCTTCCACGACGACGACCTGTTCGCCTTCGGGTCGACCGAGGACGAGCGGCGCAAGCAGATCGACCGGCTGAAGGCCGCCCTCGAGGCGACCGGCCTGAAGACGCCGATGATCACCACGAACCTGTTCAGCCAGCCGGTGTTCAAGGACGGCGGGTTCACGTCCAATGACCGCACGGTGCGCCGCTTCGCGCTGCGCAAGGTGCTGCGCAACATCGACCTTGCCGCCGAGCTCGGTGCTACCACGTTCGTGATGTGGGGCGGCCGCGAGGGCGCCGAGTACGACGCGGCCAAGGACATCAGGGCCGCGCTCGAGCGCTACCGCGAGGCCGTGAACCTGCTCGGCCAGTACGTCGTCGACAAGGGCTACGACATCAAGTTCGCGATTGAGCCCAAGCCGAACGAACCCCGCGGCGACATCCTGCTGCCGACCGTCGGCCACGCGATCGCCTTCATCGAGACCCTCGAGCGCCCCGAGATGGTGGGCCTCAACCCCGAGGTCGGCCACGAGCAGATGGCCGGACTCAACTTCGCCTCCGCGATCGCGCAGGCGCTGTACCACGGCAAGCTCTTCCACCTCGACCTCAACGGCCAGCGCGGCATCAAGTACGACCAGGACCTGGTCTTCGGCCACGGCGACCTGCACAACTCGTTCGCGCTGGTCGACCTGCTGGAGAACGGCGGGCCCGACGGCGGCCAGGCCTACACCGGCCCGCGCCACTTCGACTACAAGCCCTCGCGCACCGAGAACGAGGACGGGGTGTGGGTGTCGGCAGCGGCCAACATGAAGACCTACCTGCTGCTGAAGGAGCGGGCGGCCGCCTTCCGCGCCGATCCCGAGGTCCAGGAGGCGCTCGCTGCGGCCAAGGTGCCCGAGCTGTCGGTGCCCACGCTGGGTGACGGCGAGAGCTACGACGACCTGATCGCCGACCGGTCCGCGTTCGAGGACTTCGACGCCGGCCGGTACTTCGACGAGATCGGGTTCGGCTTCGTCCGGGTCCAGCAGCTGGCCACCGAGCACCTGCTCGGCGCCCGCTGAGAACGGAGGGATGGGGATGGCCCGGGTGGTCGGGGTCGATTCGTCGACCCAGAGCTGCAAGGTTGTCGTGCGGGACTCTGAAACCGGACAGCTGCTGGCC
>JAEYNS010000116.1 GCA_023412435.1 Actinomycetes bacterium
GCCGCTCGCCGTCCCCGCTGGCGAAGTTCATCCAGCTCTCCCAGCTCCGCGACCGCAACGAGGTGCTGTTCTACCGGCTGCTCAGCGAGAATCTCGAAGAGATGATGCCGATCGTCTACACCCCGACGATCGGCGAGGCGATCGAGCGGTTCAGCCACGAGTACCACGGGGCGCGGGCGGTCTTCCTCTCGATCGATCACCCCGAACTGGTGGAGCAGTCGCTGCGCGATTTCGAGCTGGACGCCGACGACGTCGACCTGGTCGTCGCCACCGACTCCGAGGGCATCCTCGGGATCGGCGACCAGGGGATCGGCGGGGTGCAGATCGCGGTCGGCAAGCTCGCGTTGTACACCGCGGCCGCCGGCATCCACCCGCGCCGGGCGATCCCTGTGGTGCTGGACGTGGGCACCGACAACCTCGGCCTGCTGCACAGCGACGTCTACCTCGGCGAGCGGCACGCCAGGGTCCGCGGCGAGCGGTACGACGCCTTCATCGAGACCTTCGTCAACGCCGTCACCAGGCTGTTCCCGAACGCGATGCTGCACTGGGAGGACTTCGGACCCGGCAACGCCCACCGGCTGCTGCACCGCTACCAGGACCGGATCTGCACCTTCAACGACGACATCCAGGGGACAGCTGCCGTGGTGCTGGCCGCCGTGCTGGCTGCCGTCCGGTCGGCGGGGGTGCCGCTGCCCGAGCACCGGGTCCTGGTCTACGGCGCCGGAACGGCGGGGGTGGGGATCGCCGACATCATCCGCGACGCGATGGTGCGCGAGGGGCTGCCCGCCGACCAGGGGCACTCCCGGTTCTACGCCTTCAACCGCAACGGCCTGATCGTCGAGGACTCGGCGGGGGTGCGCGACTTCCAGCGTCCCTACGCGCGGCGCCGCGACGAGGTGGCCGACTGGGAGGTGCGCCAGCCGGGACGAATCTCGCTGCTGGAGACCGTCCGAGCGGTGAAGCCGACCATGCTGATCGGCACCTCGGCCCACTACGGGGCGTTCACCCGCGAGGTGGTGCAGACGATGGCCGAGACCTGCGACCGGCCGATCATCATGCCGCTGTCGAACCCCACCAGCCACGTCGAGGCGCTGCCCGCCGACCTGCTGGAGTGGACGGACGGCCGCGCGCTGATCGCCACCGGCAGTCCGTTCGGCACGATCCGGCACGGGGAGGTGTACCACACCATCGCCCAGGCCAACAACGCCTTGATCTTCCCCGGCCTCGGGCTCGGCGTGGCCACCGTCCAGTCGACCAGGGTGAGCGACGAAATGATCTACCGGGCCGCCGACGCACTGGCCGGGCTGGCCAACCAGTACCGGCCAGGGGCGTCGCTGCTGCCGTCCATGAGCGACCTGCGCCTGGTGTCGGCGACGGTGGCGATGGCGGTCGCCCAGTGCGCGGTCGAGCAGGGCTTCGCCCGCCGTCCGCTGACCGACCCGGTCAACGACATCTACCGGCGGATGTGGAAGCCTGAGTATCCGCGGCTGGAGATCCTGCCCGCGGACGAGCCGCCGCACTGGCCGCCCGCAAACCGGTAGCAGAACCGGCTCCGAGGGAATACTGCCCTCGGCAGCCGGTTATCAACCGGTTTCGGGAAGGGCGGGGCCCGTCACCGGGGCTCAGGCGTCGTCGCCGGGGCGCAGCGACTCCCAGATCTCCTTGCACTCGGGGCAGACCGGGTAGCGGTCGGGGTTGCGGGAGGGGACCCACACCTTGCCGCACAGCGCGATCACCGGGGTGCCCATGACCATCGCCTCGGTCAGCTTGCTCTTGTCGACGAAGTGCGAGAAGCGCTCGTGGTCGCCCTCGTCGAGCCGGTACTCGGTCCGCTCATCAGTGCGGGTGCGTTCCCGGATGATGGTCGCGGTGCCCGGCTGCTCGGTCATGGAATCCCCTTTGCGGTGCCGACGTCGCGCTGTGGCGCTGGCGGACGTGCCATGCTCATCCTACCGACCCCAGGAGAAGCAGATGGACGACGCCGCGGCCGCCCGAGGGAGCCGGCGTGCGTTGACGGCGGGCCTGCTGCTGTGCATCGCGGCGATTGCCTTCGAGTTCATGGCGGTGCTGGCGGCGATGCCCGCGGCGGTGGCCGACCTGGGCCAACCCGAGGTCTACGCCTGGGCGTTCACCGGGTTCGTCATCGCGCAGACCTTCACGATCGTGGCTGCCGGACAGGTCTCCGACCGGATCGGGCCCGTGGTCCCGATGGTCGCCGGCGTGCTGGTCTTCGCTGTCGGTCTGGTCTGCGCCGCGATCGCCCCGTCGATGGCCTTTCTCGTGCTCGCCCGGTTCATCCAGGGCCTGGGCGCGGGCGCCATCAACGTCTCGGTGATGATCCTGGTGGGGTTGGCCTACGAGCCCCGCGATCAGGCCAGGGTGATGACCGGGTTCTCGATCGCCTGGATGGTGCCAACCCTCGTCGGCCCGGTGCTGGCGGCGTGGCTGGCCGAGACCTGGTCGTGGCGCTGGGTGTTCTGGTCGGTGCTGCCGCTGCTGCTGATCGCCAACGCGCTGGTGCTGGCACCGCTGCGCCGGGTGCAGCTGCCGCCGCCGCACCCGCCCGCCACCGGCGCCGGCCGTCCGATGGCGATGGCGGCGATGATCGCCGGGGGCGCCGCCCTCGTGCAGTGGGCGGGCCAGCACCTGGAACCGCTCTCGCTGGTGTGGCTGGTCGCGGGGATCGGTCTGTTGGTGTGGGGGCTGCCGACCCTGATGCCGGCCGGCTACCGGCCCTGGGTCGGGGGATTGTCCGCTGTCGTGACGGTGCGGACGCTGCTGTCCGGGGCCTTCTACGGCGCGGAGGCCTTCCTGCCGCTGATGCTGGTCACCGTGGTGGGACTCGACCTGCAGACAGCGGCGCTGGGGGTGATGGCCGGCTCGATCGGCTGGTCGATCGGCGGCTGGGTGCAGTCCCGCTCGTGGCTACGGCTCCGGCGCGACACCATCGTCGTCCTCGGCACGGTCCTCACCGCCGCCGGAGTCGCCGCGGTAGCGGTCGGCGGGTTCGTCGCCGCCCTCCCGCTGTGGCTCATCCTCGCGGGCTGGACGCTGGCCGGCGGCGGGATGGGTCTCGCGCACACCAGCACCGCGCTGGCGGTGATGCAGATCTCGTCGCCCGCCGCACTGGGCCGCAACACCTCGTCCCTGCAGGTCGGCGAGGCGCTCGGCAACGCCCTGCTCGGCGGCCTGGCGGGAACCATCTACGCGGTCACGCTGGCCCGGCCCGACCTCGCGTTCGGGCTCGTCATGTCGGCGATGGTGGTGCTGCTGCTGATGGCCGCGGTCTCGGCTGGACGGATCGGCGCGCTGCAGAACCACTCCGTGAGCCTGGCCGAGACCGACGCCGTCGCGACCAGGGCCCCGGACTAGCCTTCCGGTCGAGCCCGTCAGTCAGCGATGCCGGTGACCCGCCCGCTCACCCTGATTCCGCCGGACGGCGGCACCTCGACCAGCAGCCGGCTCGGGCGCCCGACGTGGTGGCCCTGCCGGATCTCGAAGCCGGCAGGGTGCCCGCCGAGCGCGCGCAGGTAGCCGCCGAGGGAGGCGGCCGCCGAACCGGTGGCCGGGTCCTCGGTGATGGCGCCGACCGGGAACAGGTTGCGCGCCTCGAACAGCGCGGGTGCCAGACGGTGCACCACAGACACCGTTCCCTGCCAGCCCTCGCGGTCCATCAGCCGGCGGACGGCCGCCGGGTCGAAGCCGAAGCCGTCGAATCGGACCTGGTCCGCGACCGCGACGATCGGGTGCCAGTTGCCGGCGAACGCCTCGAGCAGGGGCAGCGCCGGATCCAGGTCGTCACGGTTCAGGCCGAGCAACCCGAGCAGTTCGTCGGCCACCGCGTCCGCCAGCGGCCTGACCTGGGGCGGCACGCTGGTGAAGCTCACCAGCACCGAGCCCCCGGAGGCGGCGGTGTCGATCGGTACCTCGCCGACCGGGGTGTCGAACCGGAACACGCCGGTGCCTGCCCGTTCGGCGAGGACGGCGGCCGCCGCCACGGTGGCGTGGCCGCAGAACGGTACCTCGGCGTAGGGGGAGAAGTAGCGGACCCCGAAGCGGCGCGGGTCCGGGCCGGGCAGCAGGAAGGCGGTCTCGGAGTAGCCGACCTGAGCGGCAAGGTCCAGCATGCGGGCATCGGAGAGTCCCCGGGCGTCGGTGACGACACCGGCAGGGTTCCCGCCGGCCCCGTCCAGCGCGAAGGCCGCCAGCCGCAGCACCTCGGGCTGCCCGGGCGACCCGGTATCGGTGTCCAGCGGTGCCATCGCCCCACCCCCTCGCGTCCGGCGGCTCCGGAACGTTCGTACAGTAGCCGCCACTGCCGACCCGCGGGCGGGTCCGCAGGTGAGACGGCGGGAAGTCGCCCCGCGGTGTTATCTTGATATCGAAACACCGGGAGGTGCAGTGGCTGACGAGGTGGACGCGATAGTCCGGGCCTGGCGCCGTGAGGCGCCCGCGCTCGATGTCTCCCCGATGGAGGTGCTGTCCCGGGTCAGCCGTCTCTCCCGCCACCTCGACCTCGCCCGGCGCACCGCCTTCGCCGCCCACGACCTCGAGGTCTGGGAGTTCGACGTGCTGGCGGCGCTGCGCCGCGAAGGGCCGCCCTATGTGCTGTCCCCGGGCGAGTTGACCCGCCAGACTCTGTCGACCTCGGGCACCATGACGAACCGGATCGACCGGCTGGAGCACAAGGGGCTGGTCGCCAGGGAGCCGAACATCGACGACCGGCGCGGGGTTCGCGTCCGGCTCACCGGCGAGGACATGGCGCGGGTGAGCGCGGCCCTGGCCGACCTGCTCGACTTCGAACGGCAGCTGCTCGACAAGGTGGATCCGCAGACCCGCGAGCAGCTCGCCGACGCGCTGCGGCGGTTGCTGGTTTCTTTCGAAGTCGGCTGAGGAAGGTATCGTTTCCGGGTCGAGCACACCAGCGGGTTAGCGCCCACCCTCACCGAAAGTCTTGCGCCTCATGGCACTGTCCAATCCCATGCTCTACGAGCTGGCAGCAGCATTCGGCATCGCCACCGAGTTCTGGGACTGGAAGGGCCGCCACACCACCATCGACGACGAGACCATGGTCGGCATCCTTGCCAGCATGGACGTCGACGCCTCCGACCCCGACCGGGCAGCGGAGGCGCTCCAGGTGTGGCGGAACCGTCCGTGGACGCGGGTGCTGCCGCCGTGTGTCGTGACGAGGGAGGGACGGCCGCACCGGATCTACGTCCACGTCCCGCACGGCGAGTGGGTCAACGTCGGCATCCGGCTCGAGGAGGGCGGCTGGCGTGACGTCCCGCAGGTCGGTCATGACGAGCCGCCGCGCTGGATCGATGGCCAACTGACCGGCGAGGCCGCGTTCGAGCTGCCCGGTGACCTCCCGCTCGGCTACCACCGGCTGCACGCCGACACCGCCGCGGGGCCGAGCGAGAGCACCCTGGTGGTGAGCCCGCAGTTCCTCGGCTTCCCGGCCACGATGGGCGACAAGCGGGCGTGGGGCTACGCCGTCCAGCTCTACAGTGTCCGCTCGGAAGACTCGTGGGGGATCGGCGACCTGGTCGACCTCAGCGACCTCGCCACCTGGGCGGCCACCCAGCAGTTCGCCAGCTACATCCTGATCAACCCGCTGCACGCCGCCGAGCCGCAGCCGCCGCTGGAGCCGTCGCCCTACCTGCCGTCCAGCCGGCGGTTCGTGAACCCGCTCTACGTCCGGCCCGAGCAGCTGCCGGAGTACGGCCAGCTCGACGAGCCGGAGCGCCGCCAGATCCAGCAGTTGAAGGCCGAGCTGAAGGACGCGCTGGCAGACCAGCCCCTGATCGACCGGGACACGATCTGGAACTACAAGCTGCCGGCGCTGCGGATCATCCACCAGGCCGGGCTGCGTCCGGTGCGCCGGATGGCGCTGGAGGATTTCGTCCGGCGCGAGGGGCGAGCGCTCACCCAGTTCGCCACCTGGTGCGCGCTGGTCACCGAACACGGCACCAACTGGCGGGAGTGGCCGGCGGAGTACCACCGCCCGTCCTCGCCCGAGGTGGCGGCCTTCGCCGAGCAGCACGCCGCCGACATCGCCTTCTACGAGTGGATCCAGTGGGTGGCCGACATCCAGCTGCGTGCCGCCCAGTCGGTGGCCCGCGACTCCGGGATGCGGATCGGCATCATGAGCGACCTCGCGGTCGGCGTGAGCAAGCAGAGCGCCGAGGCCTGGACCTACGGCAACCTGTTCGCCCAGGGGGTGAGCGTCGGCGCCCCGCCCGACCACTTCAACCAGACTGGCCAGGACTGGGGCCAGTCGCCGTGGCGGCCGGACCGGCTCGACGACCTGTCGTACGCGCCCTTCCGCAGCACCGTCGCCGGGCTGCTGCGCCATTCCGGCGGGATGCGGGTCGACCACATCATGGCGATGTTCCGGCTGTGGTGGATTCCCGAGGGCCAGCCCCCGACGAAGGGCACCTACGTCCGGTACAACCATGAGGCGATGGTCGGCATCCTCGCTCTCGAGGCCCACAGGGCCGGCGCGCTGATCGTGGGGGAGGACCTCGGCGTGGTCGAACCGTGGGTGCGCGACTACCTGCGGGAGCGGGGCATTCTGGGCACCTCGATCGGCTGGTTCGAGCGGACCGAGGACGGCAGGCCGTTGCCACCCCAGTGGTGGCGGGAGTACTGCCTGGCCTCGGTGACCACGCACGACCTGCCGCCCACCGCGGGCTATCTCGCCAAGGACCACATCCGGTTGCAGCACGGCCTCGGCCTGCTCACCGAGTCGCTCGAGGACGAGCTGGCCGCCGCCGATCGCGAGCAGGCGTCGTTCATCGCCTTCCTCCACGAGCACGGCTTCCTCGAGGAGGTGGAGGAGCCGACCACCGAGGACATCGTGCTCGCGCTGCACCGCTACCTGGTCGCCACCCCGGCGCGGGTGCTGTGCGCGGCGCTGCCGGACGCGGTCGGCGACCGGCGCACCCAGAACCAGCCGGGCACGTGGCGCGAGTACCCGAATTGGCGGATCCCGCTGAGCCACCCGGACGGGCGCACGATGAGCCTCGAGGAGCTCTATGTGGACGAACGCGCGCTGCGGCTGGCCGGGATCATGAACGAGTTCGCCGCACCGCCGGTAGCCCCCCGGTTCGTTCCCGAGGCGGTCCTCGACTAGCGGTACCGGCCAGCGCCGCGGGTCACGTCGAGGGCCCGCGGCCGACCACCGTCACCCCTGCCTGCGCGAACTCGCCGAGCGTGGTGTCGAGCCGGTCGGGCGAGACCGCCGCGGTCAGGTCGAGCAGCACCCTGGTCGCCAGGCCGGCGGCAGCTGCGTCCAGCGCCGTCGCCCTGACGCAGTGGTCGGTGGCGATCCCTGCCACGTCCACCGCCCCGACCTCGTGGTCGGCGAGCCACTCGGCGAGGCTCTCGCCGTCGCTGCTGCCCTCGAACCCCGAGTAGGCGGCTGCGAACTCGCCCTTGGTGAACACCGCCTCGAACCGGCGGTTGGCCAGACCGGGGTGGAACTCGGCGCCCGGGGTGCCGGCCACGCAGTGGGGCGGCCACGAGTCGACGTAGTCGGGGGTGTCGGAGAAGTGCGGTCCCGGGTCGATGTGGTGGTCCTTGGTGGCCACCACGTGGTCGTAGCCGTGGTCGCCGGCCAGCAACCCCGAGATCGCGTCCGCCACCGCGGCGCCGCCGGCGACGGCGAGCGAACCGCCCTCGCAGAAGTCGTTCTGGACGTCGACGACGATCAGCGCACGGGACATCAGGCCTCCTTGGTGGCGTACGGGTTGAGGGTGGGGCTGCCTGCCTCGTCCAGCATCACGGTTTCGAGGACGGCCTCGCCGCGCGACATCTTGCGCGCGCTGGAGGGCAGTTCGGCGAGCGCCCTGCGGTGGCGTTGCCTCGCGTCGGCCAGCGGCTCGCGGCCGACGACGCGGCCGTTGTCGACCAGCTGGACCAGCAGGGGACGGTCGTTGTGGTCGCCGTCCGGTGCGGCCTGGATACCGACCACCTCCGCCTCGGCGTGTCCGGTGGCATCGAGCCGGCGGAGCGCGAACTTGCGGCCGCCCACCGAACCCTTGTTCAGGCTCAGCTTGGCGACCGGGAAGACGGGAGCGTCGGGCCCGTCCTCGGTGGCCCGTGCCACGAGCTTGTAGACGAAGCTGCAGGTGGGTGCCCCGGAACCGGTGACCAGCGAGGTGCCCACCCCGTAGCCGTCCACCGGGGCGCTGCGCAGCGCCGCGATCTGGAACTCGTCGAGGTCGGAGGTGACGATGATCCGGGTGTCGGTGGCACCCAGCGAGTCGAGCAGTTCCCGCGCCTCGCTGGCCTGCTCGGCCAGGTCGCCGGAGTCCAGCCGGATCGCTCCGAGCCGGCCCTCGGTGAGTCGTACCCCGGTACGGATCGCCGCCTCGACGTCATAGGTGTCGACCAGCAGGGTGGTGTCCTCGCCCAGCGCTGCGAGTTGGGCGGCGAAGGCCTGCTCCTCGGAGTCGTGCAGCAGGGTGAACGAGTGGGCGGCAGTCCCGGTGGTGGGGATGCCGTAGCGGCGTCCCGCCTCGAGGTTGGAGGTGGCGGCGAAACCCGCGACGTAGGCGGCCCGGGCGGCGGCCACCGCAGCCCCCTCGTTGGCGCGGCGCGAGCCCATCTCGATGCACGGGCGGTCGCCGGCCATCTGGATCATCCGGGAGGCAGCCGAGGCGACGGCGCAGTCGTAGTTGTAGATCGACAACAGGACTGTCTCGAGCACCACGGCCTCGGCGAAGCTGCCCTCGACGGTCAGCAGCGGCGAGCCCGGGAAGTACACCTCACCCTCGGGGTAGCCCCAGATGTCGCCGGTGAACCGGTAGCCGGCCAGCCAGTCGGCGGTGGCCTCGTCCACCACGTGGTGGGCGAGCAGGAAGTCGAGCTCGGCCGGGTCGAACCGGAACTGCTCGATGGCGTCCAGGGCCCGACCGACCCCTGCCACCACGCCGTAGCGGCGTCCGGTGGGCAGCCGCCGGGCGAACAGCTCGAAGACGCTGCGGCGGGTGGCGGTGCCGGAGGTGAGGGCGGCCCGCACCATGGTCAGCTCGTAGTGGTCGGTCAACAGCGCGGTGCTTGGCCCCGCCGCAGGAGAGTCACCCATGTCGGTCACAGTAGGGCCCTGCCGACGGTCGCGCCAGCGAGCCGGTACCCCGGTCGACAGGCCGGGGGATCCGTCGCCGTGGCGTGCCAGAATGGCGGGTATGAGCAGTCCCGCGGCACCCGAGCGTCCCGCCGGCGGCACCGCCGTGTCGGAACGGACGCAGGAGCAGCAGGCGCTCGACCCAGGCTGGGTGACCATCGTCTGGGACGACCCGGTCAACCTGATGAGCTACGTCACCCACGTCTTCGCCACCTACTTCGGCTACCCCGAACCCAAGGCGGACAAGCTGATGCTGCAGGTGCACAACGAGGGCAAGGCTGCGGTGTCCCACGGCACCCGTGAGGAGATGGAGGCCGACGTGGACGCCATGCACTCCTACGGCCTGTGGGCCACCCTGGAGAAGGCCTCGTGAGGCCCTTCGTCCGCAAGGGCCCGGTGATCCGGCTCCGGCTCACCGAGTACGAGGCGACCCTGCTGGAGTCGCTGCTCGACCAGCTCGCCGGACTGCTGGAGGGCGACACCGAACCGGTGGTGGAGGACGACCCGTTCGCCAGGTGGCAGGCCGAGTTCTCCGAGACGGGGCAGCTCGACCACACCGACCCTGTGATCGGCCGCCTGTTCCCCGATGCGTACCCCCAGGATCCGGCCGCCACCGCCGAGTTCCGCCGGTTCACCCAGGCCAGGCAGCGCCAGGACAGGATCCAGCACGCCGAGACCGTGATGTCGGCGCTGCGCGACTCCGAGGGCGGGCGCAAGCCGGTGGAGGTCAGGGTGATCGAGATCGACACCTGGCTGAAGGCGTTGACCGCGCTGCGGCTGAGCCTGGCGGTTCGCCTCGGGATCGAGCGGGCAGAGGACGCCGACGACCTCGACCAGCTCGGGGAGGAGGACCCGCGCAGCTACGTCTACCGGGTCTACGAGTGGCTCGGCTACCTCAGCGAGGGGCTGCTCTCGCAGCTGTGACCGGGCGATCCCCGTCACTTCGGCGACCGGGCAGCGGCAGGTCCGCGCCGGGTGGCGGGCGCTCTGCGAGATTTGGTCCAACCTTTTGAAGAAACGCGCGCCATGCGTAGGTAATTTAGCGTAGGCTTACCTACATGTCGGGTATCACCCTGGACCGCGCGCCCCTGCAGGCCCGCCTCAGCGTGCAGGAGACCGCGGGGGCTCCGGGCACCGCCCGCCGGATGGCCGCGCTGGGGCTGCGCCGCGGCACCCAGCTTGTTCTGCTCCAGGCCACCGCGGGCGGGGGACGCCTGGCCTGCGTCGGAGGATCCCGGATCGCCCTCGGAGCCGGCGTGCTGCGCCACCTGCGGGTGGAAGTCCTCGGATGAGCCAGGCGCTGGCCGTCCCACCGACCACGGGTGCCCCGGTGCCCTCGATCAAGGCCACCTGCCACAGCGGGGCGGTCTCCGCCTCGGCCGGTCCGGATGCGCCCGTCGTGGCGCTGGTCGGGGCACCGAACACCGGCAAGTCCACCCTCTTCAACGCCCTCACCGGCGCCCGGGTGACGATGGGCAATTGGCCGGGCACCACCGTCGAGGTCTCCCGCGGCGTCTGGCGCTGCGAGGGTCAGTCCTGCGCCTGCTGCGGCGAACCGGGGTGCGCCTGCGAGGGCTGCGCCTGCGACACCGGACGAGTCGACGTCACGCTGATCGATCTGCCCGGAGCCTACTCCCTCGACCCCGAGTCGCCCGATGAGGAGCTCACCCGCGAGCTGCTGGTCGACGCCGGCGAGGCAGGGCGTCCCGATGTCTGCGTGCTCGTGGTGGACGCCTCGCGGCTGGCCCAGAGCCTGTTCCTGACCTGCCAGGTCCGCGAGCACGCCACCCGGGTGGTGGTCGCGCTCACCATGCTGGACATCGCCGCCAAGCACGGCGTGACCGTGGACCTCGACCGTCTCAGCGAGGCGGTCGGAGCCCCCGTGGTGGCCCTCGACCCGCGTCGGCGCAACGGGCTCAAGGGGTTGGCCACCGCGGTGCGAGCCGCGCTGGGGACCCCCGTTCCCGCCCCCCGGGCCGGCACGCTGCCGGACGATCCGCTGGCGCTGGACGACGACAGGTTCAGCTGGGTGGCGGCCGCGAGCGCGGCGGCGACGACCGAGTCGGACCGGGTGGGCGTCACCTTCTCCGACCGCGTCGACCGCTGGATCACGGCGCCGGTGATCGGTCCGCTGATCTTCCTGGCGCTGATGTGGCTGGTCTTCCAGGTCACCACCACCGTGGCCGCTCCGCTGCAGGACGGCCTGGACGCGTTCTTCTCTGGCCCCGCCTCCGACGCCACCCGCGCGGTGCTGGCCGGCGCCGGCCTGGGCGGTAGCTGGCTGGAGGGCCTGCTGGTCGACGGGATCATCGCCGGCGTCGGCTCGCTGCTGACCTTCGTCCCGCTGATGGCGCTGATGTTCGTGCTACTGGCGCTGCTCGAGGACTCCGGCTACCTGGCGCGCGCCGCGGTGGTCACCGACAGGGTGATGCGGGCGATCGGGCTGCCGGGTCGGGCCTTCCTGCCGCTGATCGTCGGCTACGGGTGCAACGTCCCCGCCGTCTCGGCCACCCGCGTGCTGCCGGTCGCAGGGCAACGGATCCTGACCGCCCTGCTGGTCCCGTTCACCGCCTGCACCGCCCGGCTCGCCGTCTTCGTGATGGTGGGGGTCGCCTTCTTCGGCCCGAACGCCGGCACCGTCGTCTTCGCGATGTACCTGGCGTCGATCGTGATCATCATCGCGACCGGCCTGCTGCTGCGGCACACGCTGTGGCGCAACCAGCCGATCGAGCCGCTGGTGATCGACCTGCCGCCCTACCAGGTCCCGACGCTGCGGCTGACCGCCTCGGTCGCGTGGGTGCGGCTGAAGGGCTTCCTTCAGACCGCGTCCGGCATCATCGTCGTCACCGTGGCGGTCGTGTGGATGCTGCAGGCGATCCCGGTCCGCGGGGACGGTTCCTTCGCCGACACCCCGGTCGCCGATTCCGCCTACGGAGTGGCCGCGCAGGCGATCACTCCGGTGTTCGGGCCGACCGGCTTCGCCAAGTGGGAGACCACCTCGGCGCTCGTGGTCGGCTTCGTCGCCAAGGAGGCTGTGATCTCCTCGTGGGCGCAGACCTACGCCGTGGACGAGCCGACGGAGGGCGAGGCCGGTGCCCTGGGCGACCGGCTGGTGGCCGACTTCACCGAGTCCTCCGGTGGGCACCCGCTTCCGGCCGCGCTCGCCTTCCTGGTGTTCATGATGTCCTACACCGCCTGCGTGGCGACGATCGGCACCCAGTGGCGCGAGATCGGACCGAAGTGGACGCTGTTCGGGATCGGGCTGCAGCTCGCGGTCGCATGGACGCTCGCGGTCGCGGTGTTCCAGGTGGGAAGGCTGTTCTGGTGAGCGCGCCGGTGACCGCCGTCCTGGCCGAGATCGAGGCCGGGGTGCGCGCCGTCCCCGACCTGGTAGCGCGCACCGGCCTCAGCCCTGACCTGGTGCGGGCGGTGGTCGGCCGGCTGGTCCGCTCCGGCCGGGTGGCCGGCTGGACGCCGTCCTCACCGTGCGCCGCCTCCGGCTGCGGGGAGTGCGCCTCGTCCGGGTGCCCCCTGACCGCCGCGGTCGTCACGCGTTGATCGTCGGCGCCCGCCCCCTGCCGGGTGGCTACCAGATGTCGGGGCGCTCCCGGGTCGGTTCGGTGGGACGCGGTGGCTTTCGCGGCTCGGGCTGCAGCGCCCGCCGGGCCTCGTCGAGCAACCGCAGGGCACGCAGCGTCCACCGGCTCAGGTCGATCGGTGGGATCTGCATGCGGGGCGCCTCCGGAATCGCTTTGGCTCCATCATGCCGCGCGCAATAGAGTCTTGGCTCGTGGCAGCGCCTGACGCCCCGATCGGGGTCTTCGACTCCGGCTTCGGCGGGCTCACCGTCGCCCGCGCGATTCTCGACCAGCTGCCGGGCGAGGACATGATCTACCTGGGCGACACCGCCCGCGCCCCGTACGGCACGAAGCTCATCCCCGAGGTGCGCGAGTACGCCCTCGAGTGCCTGGACTACCTGGCCGAGCAGGACGTGAAGGCGCTCGTCATCGCGTGCAATTCGGCCTCATCGGCCGTCCTGCGCGACGCGCGGGAGCGCTACGACGTCCCGGTGATCGACGTGATCCTGCCGGCAGCCCGCCGTGCCGTCCGGGTGTCGAAGCAGGGCCGGATCGGCCTGATCTGTACCGAGGCGACGGCGACCTCGCGCAGCTATGACGACGCCCTCGCCGCGGTGCCGGGGGTGGAACTTGTCACCGTCGCGTGCCCGCTGTTCGTGGACTTCGTCGAGGCGGGCGTGACGGGCGGTCCCGAGCTCCTCGAGGCAGCGCGCGGGTACCTGCTGCCGCTGCGCGAAGCTGGCATCGACACCCTCATCCTCGGCTGCACGCACTACCCGCTGCTGTCCGGAGTCATCTCGTACGTGATCGGCGAGGACGTCACCCTGGTCTCCTCAGCCGAGGAGTGCGCGAAGCAGACCTTCGCGAGCCTGACCGACCTCGGGCTGCTCCCGGCCACCGGGCGGACGGGACGGCAGCGCTTCCTCACCACCGGCAGCCCCGAGCTGTTCGAAGGTGTCGGCAGCCGTCTGCTCGGCGGGTTCGTCGATCGCGTCGAGCAGGTCTACACCCTCGCCTGAGGCTCACGCCGGACCGAAGGCGGGCAGACGCCCTAATATCTCCAAATGCCGAAATGTTGGGCCGATCTTCGCTAGCTTGCCCCCAGCGTCTCCTTCGCCGGTGGCGGTCACCGGCGCTGAAGACCGGGACGCAGGTTGGATGGAGACGTGCCTGGCCCGAGTTCCCGCCTGTCGGTGTCGGTCCCGCTGCTCGTCGGTGGGACGGTGCTCGCGCTGTTCGGCGGCGCGGCCGGCGGCTTCGCCGCCCAGTCGTTGACCGGGCCACAGCAGGCCGCCGCGCCGGCCGCGGTCTTCGGGTGCCTGGACACCGCCTCCGGCGCGTTGACGCTCGTCGCCGAGGCGGACTGCGGGGCCGGTCTCGTCCCGGTCACCTGGCAGGGCAGGGACGGCGAGGCGGGGCCGCAGGGGGAGAAGGGCGAACCCGGGGATCCGGGCACCGACGGCGAACCCGGGGCGGATGGGGCCGACGGCAGCGCCGGAAGCCGGGGCGACACGGGGCCCGCGGGCGCACGG
>JAEYNS010000117.1 GCA_023412435.1 Actinomycetes bacterium
CAGTTGCTGACCGCCTTCGACGCCGCCGACATCCTGGTTCGCGGCTACCAGCAGGACGGGGTCCGGATCACCCTGGCGGATCCGGCGACCAACGACCGCGTCCTGGCGGTGCTGGCCGACCGCGACAGGTTCGACGCCCAGTGAGCGAGCCGTCCGACCTGCTGCCGGCGCAGCAGCCCCACACGGTTGTCGAGGACATCGCCGGGCTGCTGACCGGCGTCGTGCTGGTCAGCCTCGGGCTGCTGTTTCTGGTCTCCGCGTCCGCCGTCACCGGGGGGACGGCGGGGCTGTCCTTGCTGCTGCACTACGCCACCGGCTGGGACTTCAGCTGGCTGCTCGTCGCCGTCAATCTGCCGTTCTATCTTCTGGCTGTCCGGGTGAAGGGGTGGCGGTTCACGGTGCGCAGCCTGCTCGCCGTCGTCGGGGTGTCGCTGCTCTCCGCTGTCGTGCCGGGCCTGCTCACCGTGGCCACCCCGGCCCCGTGGTTCGCGATCCTGGTCGGGAACCTGCTGGTCGGTACCGGGATCCTCGTGTTGTTCCGGCACCACTCCAGCGTGGGAGGGTTCAGCATCCTGGCCCTGGTGGCGCAGGAGCGGGCAAGGATGCGGGCGGGGTACGTCCAGCTGGGACTCGACCTGCTCGTCATCCTGGCGTCCTTCGCGGTCGTCCCGCCACCGCTGGTGCTGCTGTCCGCCTCGGGGGCTGTGGTCCTCAACCTCGTGCTGGCGCTGAACCACAAGCCCGGCCGCTACCTGGGCTACTGAGCAGGGGTACATTCACGCCTGCCGCCGGCCGCACTGACCGGTCACCCTAGGTGGAATGGACCTCGCAGACTTCTACACGCTGATGGCTGTCACCTGCTTCACCCTGGTCGGGCTGTGGTGGACGGTGGTCGAGCGCCACCCGGCGTGGAAGATCGACCCGGTGCGGCGCCGGCTGGCCGGCGGGGTCTACCTCTCGTTCCTGCTGCCGGGGCTGATGAGCACCTTCGCCCAGGTGGACGCCGGCAACCCGTTGATCTGGCGCGCCGGCTTCGCCGCGGCCTCGGTCGTCGGCCTGGCCTCCACGATCCGGCTGGTCGGGACCGATACCGGCGGCGCGCGCGGGCCGTTCCGCCGCCACCGGTGGGTGGTGGCGGTGCTCTACGGGCTGGTGCTCGTCCTGGGAGCGGTCCCCGAACTCGCGGTCGCTCTCGGCCTGACCGCGCTGCAAGCGGCCTCGCTCGCCCTGATCGGGCTGATCATCCTCGGCCACGGACTGGCCTGGGAGTTCATGATGGAGCCCGAGGTGGAGGCCGCCCGGACCGCCCCCTGATCGCCGGCCGATCGCTGTCGGCCGTGGCGGACGGCAGCCGGTGGTGAGTGCGGCAGAATGGTTCCCGGCCCGCGCGGGTGTGCGGGGTCGCGTTCGAAAGGAATCCCTGTGTCCGTCAACCTCACCGTGGTGCGTCCGGAGTCGCGCGAGCCAAGGGTGGTCGAGACGGGCACTACCGGGCTCGACCTGTTCGGCGAGGACCAGCGGATCGTCGCGCTGCGCCGCAACGGCACTCTGGCCGACCTTGCCGCCGTGCTCGCCGAGGGGGACGAAGTCGAGCCGGTTCTGGTCGACAGCCCCGACGGCCTCGCCATCATCCGGCACTCCAGCGCCCACGTCGCCGCACAGGCAGTCCAGTCGCTGTTCGTTGAGGCCAAGCTCGGGATCGGCCCGCCGATCACCGACGGCTTCTACTACGACTTCGACGTGCCGACGCCGTTCACCCCCGAGGACTACAAGGCGATCAGCAAGGGAATGGACCGGATCGTCAAGGAGCGCCAGCGGTTCGTCCGACGGGCCGTCAGCGACCAGCAGGCCCGCGAGGAGCTCGCCACCGAGCCGTACAAGCTCGAACTGATCGGCCTGAAGGGCAACAACGACGCCGCCGAGGGCGCCTCCGTCGAGGTCGGCGTCGGCGAGCTGACCATCTACGACAACGTCCGCCGCGACGGCTCGGTGGCCTGGAAGGACCTGTGCCGCGGCCCGCACGTCCCGCACACCGGTTACCTCAAGGCGTTCGCCATCACCCGCAGTTCGGCGGCGTACTGGCGCGGCGACCAGCGCAACCAGCAGTTGCAGCGGCTCTACGGCACCGCCTGGCCGACCCGCGACGACCTGGCCGCCTACCAGCACCGGCTGGCCGAGGCGGCCCGCCGCGACCACCGCAAGCTCGGCGTGGAGCTCGACCTGTTCAGCTTCCCTGAGGAACTGGGTGCCGGACTGCCGGTGTTCCACCCCAAGGGCGGCGTGATCAAGCGCGAGATGGAGGACTACGTCAGGGCCGCCCACATCAAGGCCGGCTTCCAGTACGTCGGCACCCCTCACATCGCCAAGGACGGGCTGTTCTACACCTCCGGGCACCTGCCGTACTACGCCGACATGATGTTCCCCGAGCTGGACGACGAGGGCCAGAAGTACCGCATCAAGGCGATGAACTGCCCGATGCACAACCTGATCTTCCGCTCCCGCGGTCGCTCCTACCGTGAGCTGCCGCTGCGCTTCTTCGAGTTCGGCACCGTCTACCGCAACGAGAAGTCGGGCGTGCTCCAGGGCCTCACCCGCGTCCGTTCGATCACCCAGGACGACTCGCACTCCTACGTCGCTCCCGAGCAGGCCGAGGACGAGATCAAGCACCTGCTCGGCTTCATCCTCAAGTTGCTCAAGGACTTCGGTCTCGACGACTTCTACCTCGAGTTGTCCACCCGCGACACCGACGGCAAGAAGAAGGACAAGTTCATCGGGTCGGAGGAGGAGTGGGCCAAGGCGACCGCGATCCTGGAGAAGGTGGGACGCGAGTCCGGCCTGGAACTCGTCCCCGATCCGGGCGGCGCCGCCTACTACGGCCCGAAGATCTCGGTCCAGGCCAAGGACGCGATCGGCCGTACCTGGCAGATGTCGACCATCCAGTACGACTTCAACCAGCCGGCCCGGTTCGGCCTGGAGTACACCGCGCCCGACGGCAGCCACACCCAGCCGGTGATGATCCACTCGGCGAAGTTCGGCTCCATCGAGCGCTTCCTCGGCGTGCTCACCGAGCACTACGCCGGAGCGTTCCCGGCCTGGCTGGCCCCCGTCCAGGTGGTCGCGATCCCGGTCGCCGCAGAGTACGAGGAGTACCTGGCCGGCATCGCGGTTGAGCTGGAGAAGGCCGGCCTCCGGGTCGAGGTCGACACCTCCGACGACAGGTTCGGCAAGAAGATCCGCAACGCCCAGACCCAGAAGGTGCCGTTCATGCTGATCGCGGGGGAGCAGGACGCCTCCGCAGGTGCGGTGTCGTTCCGCTACCGCGACGGCAGCCAGAAGAACGGCGTCCCGGTCGCCCAGGCGATCACCGACCTGGTCGAGGCCTGTTGCCGGCCGCAGCCATGACCGCCGAGGACCCCAGCAGCTTCGCCGGCACGCCGGACGCCTTCCAGCGGCTGTGGACGCCGCACCGGATGGTCTACATCGGCGGCGAGAACAAGCCGGTCGACGACACCGCAGGGGCCTGCCCGTTCTGCCTCGCGCCGCAGCGTGCCGATGACGAGGGACTCGTCGTCCACCGCGGCGAACTGGCCTATGTGGTGATGAACCTGTACCCGTACTCGCCGGGCCACCTGCTGGTCTGCCCCTACCGGCACGTCTCGGACTACACCGCCGCCACCGACGACGAACGCGACGAGCTGGCGTCCCTCACCGCGACCGCGATGGCAGTGGTCAGGTCGGTGTCGCACCCGGCCGGCTTCAACCTCGGCATGAACATCGGGGAGGTGGCCGGAGCGGGGATCGCTGCCCACCTGCACCAGCACGTCGTACCGCGGTGGCGGGGCGATGCGAACTTCCTGCCGATCATCGGCCAGACCAGGGCGCTGCCGCAGTTGCTGGAGCAGACCCGCCGAGCCGTCCAGCAGGCATGGCCGGCCTGACTCGTTGTTAGGCTGTCGGCGTGGCCGGGGAACCCTATGACACGACGCGGGTGTGGACGCTTCCGAACGTCCTCAGCCTGCTGCGCCTGCTCGGCGTGCCGCTGTTCCTGTGGCTCCTGCTGGCCCGCAACAACGACATCTGGGCTGTCGTCGTGCTGGCGGCGGGAGGCGCCACCGACTGGCTGGACGGCTATCTCGCGCGCAAGTGGAACCAGCGGTCGCGACTGGGCCAGGTGCTCGATCCTGCCGCGGACCGGCTCTACATCCTCGCCACCCTGATCGGCTTCGTGCTGCGCGACATCATGCCGTGGTGGCTCGCCGTCATCCTCGTCTCCCGGGACGTCCTGCTGTTCGCGACGACCTGGCCCGCGCTGCGGCGGCGCGGGTTCGTCAGCCTGCCGGTGCACTTCCTCGGCAAGGCGGCCACCTTCGTGCTGCTCTACGGTCTGCCGCTGGTGCTGCTCGGCGCCGGCGGTGACCCCTGGCAGCTGTGGGCCCGGGTGCTCGGCTGGGCGCTGGTGCTGTGGGGCACCCTGCTCTACTGGTCGGCGGGCGTCCTCTACCTGCGGCAGGGCGTCGACGTCATCCGCCGCTTCCCGCCGCTGCGGCGGGCAGCGGTGGGCTCCACGCCATGACGACGACCCGGCCGAAGCGCCGGGT
>JAEYNS010000307.1 GCA_023412435.1 Actinomycetes bacterium
TGGGCCTGCCCGGGGGGGGCGTGGGGGTGGCTGCCATCGCCACGGCCCTGGTCAGCGGGCCTGCGGCCTGACCGCGGCCTGCGCGTTCAGCGGACCTGATCGCGCGGGGCCACCCAGGTGTTGCAGACCCCGGCCTGGTTGGTGCTCTGGCCCGTGACGAACCAGCGCTCCCGGTTGGCGCCCAGCCCGTGGTCGCCCTCGAAATCAGGACGTCCGGTGAGGATGTCGTCGCCGATCGCGTGGGCCACCCTGCGCAGGGCCAGCGTCTCCTCGTCGGTCATCCGGGACGCCTGGGCCACCGCGTTGAGGAAGACCCCCGACCAGCAGTCGGCCTGCTGTTCGGCGCGGCGGGAGAACCACAGTGCCTCCGCCTTGTCGGCCTGCTGCTCGAAGGCGGCGCTGGAGATCAGGATCCCCGAGCGGGCCTGCTGGGCGTGCGCGAACTCGTGGCCGATCACCATGTCGGCCATGAACGCGATGGAGGGGATGTCCGGAGTCCGCCGGAACACCTCGTGCAGGTCGGTGGCGTAATAGACGCGCTGGTCACCGGAGCAGTACACGGCGTTGCCGGTCTCCAGCGCGCCGCAGGCGGTGGTGATCTTGCTGGAGTACACGGTCACCGGCGGACGGGGCATGACGAACCCGGCGCGCTCCATCGGGGCCTGCCAGACCATCATCAGGCAGCCGGTCAGGTTGTTGAGGTGGGTCTCAAGCTCCTGGGGGTCGGCGCCGACCGGGTTGAGCCGGCCCAGCGTGCAGTTGGTGGGCACCTCGACCGACTGCGCGTACAGCGCGTTGTTCACCAGCCACTGCTCGGCCTCGTCATAGGTCTTGGGGATCGGCAGGTCGGGCGGGTCGAGGTCCGGCTCGGGGACGCCGACCGGCGGAGCGGAGGTCTCCCCGACCTGCGGGGTCTCGGTCTGGCCGGGCTGCGGGCCGACGACCTCCTCGCCGTTGAGGTAGTTCATCAGGCTGACGAAGAAGAAGCCGACCGCGATCACCGCGACCAGGCCGAGCAGCAGGAGCTTCAGCGGCGAACCCTGACGCGGCGGCTGCGGGACGGGCTGGTAGCCGCCCGGCGGGCCGTAGCCCGGCGGGGGTGCCATGGGAGGGTACCCCTGGGCTGCCCGCGGTGCGCCCGGTTGGGCCCACCCGGCCGGCGGCGGCCCCCACGGTTGCTGTCCCCCGGTCTGCTGCCACGGCTGCTGAGTGCCCGGCCGTCCCCACTGCTGCTGAGTCACGTGCCCAAGGGTAACGGGGGGCCGGTCCGCCGGACAGGGGAGATCCGCGGGCCCGAGTGGGTGGCCTTGCCCATGCCGCCGCCGGGCTGACGGGGTAATTGCTGGGTGGTCACCGGCGTCCGCGCGCGCCTCGGGGGTGGTGCGCGCCGGGGGACCCGCCACTACGCTGGTGGCCGCAAGCCCGTGGGGGGCCATCTGGGGTGAGGATCGGTGCTGTGACCAAGACTGCCACGCGTGTGGTGCGGACCATGACCCTTCTGCTCGCGACGACGGTGGCCTGGCTGGTCGCCGGCGCCCCGGCGAACGCCGCCGAGGCGGTCAACACCTACCAGGTCGAGGCGACCCTGCAGGCCGACGGAACCCTCCAGGTGACCGCCACGATCACCTTCGACGAGGCGCCGGCGAACCTCTCCCAGGTCTTCTCGACCGCTACCCGAACCACGGACAGCCGCGAGTACCGGTTCGCGATCGGCGACGTCACGGCCTCCGCCGGAGGCGTGGATCTCACCCCCACCGTCACCAGCACCGAGCGCACCACCACCGTCAGCCTGCCCACCGCAGGGGTGAGCGGTCCCGTGCAGCTCGCCTACACCGTGCGCGGGGCGTCGATCGCCACAGCGGACGGCGGATCCTCGCTGGTCTGGCCGCTGGTGCAGGGCCTGAACGTGCCGGTCACCGAGTTCGACGGCACCGTCGCCATCCCGGCCCCGTTCAGCTCGCTGGACTGCGCGGCCGGCGACCCGTCCGCACCGGGTGCCTGCACCTTCTACGGCGGCGGAACCCACGACACCCCGCTGCCGGTCTTCCATCACGAGGGCCTGCCCGCGGGCGGCTTCGTCGAGGCGACGCTGCGGTTCCAGGCCGGCGTCGTCGCGGTCAACGAGGACGTGCGGACGCTGTGGACCGCTGAGCGCGCCTTCTCCGTCGGCCCGGCCGAACTGCTGACCGCGCTGGCGCTGGCCCTGCTGGGAGGGCTGGGGCTGTGGTTCGCCCACCGGAAGGTCGGGCGGGACGCGGCCGGCGAGGCCGCCCCGGCCCGGATCGCGGAGTTCCACCCGATCGCCGAGGGCCAGAGCGAGTTCCGGCTGGTCGGCGACGTGCGTCCCGGCCAGGTCGGGACCGTGCTCGACGAGCACGTCGACCCGGTCGACATCACGGCCACGCTGCTCGACCTGGCCGTCCGCGGCCACCTGCGGATCGAGGAGCTCGACAGGACCTCGGCGCACGCCCAGACCGACTGGGCCTTCCACCGGCTCGCGAGCGCGGACCCGCTGAGCGGCTTCGAGCAGACCCTGCTGGACGCCGTTGCGCCCGCCGCCGCCCCCGAACCTGTCAGGGTCTCGATGCTGTCCGCGGCGGTGGCACCGGTCATCCCCGCAGTCCAGTCCCAGCTCTACGACGACGTGGTGGCCCGCGGCTGGTTCGCGCGCCGTCCGGACACCACCCGCAACAGCTGGACCCGGCTGGGCTGGGTCGCGCTGGGCGTGGCGCTGGCGATCACCATCGCGTTGGCCGCGTTCACCAGCTTCGGGCTCGCCGGCGTCGTGCTCGTGCTGCTGGCGCTCGGCCTCGTGTTCGTCGCGGCGGAGATGCCGGCGCGCACCACCGCCGGGGCGGGCGTGCTGCGTGGCCTCCAGGTGCTCAGCGGCACCCTGCAGACACAGCCCACCGACCAGTTGCCGGCCGGACGCGAGCACGAGCAGCTGGCCCGGATCCTGCCCTACGCCGTGGTGCTGGGCGGCGCGGACCGCTGGCTCGACGCGATCGCCGTCCGCGACGCCGACCCGGACGCCGACGGCACCGAGCTCGCGTGGTACCAGGCCGGCAGTGACTGGCACCTCGCCGACCTTCCGGACGCGGTGCGCAACTTCGTGACGACGGTCCAGGGGACCCTGTTCCGGCGGTGAGCGCCGCCGCCGGCAGGCGGCTTACAGCTCCAGGCCGGGGTAGAGCGGGTGCGTGTCGAGCAGTTCCGCTGCGGCGGCCCGGGTGGCCTCCGCCACCCCGTCCGCGATCGTGTACTTCGCCTTCCCCGGCGTGCCCGCGGCCGTCGCCGCCGGCGCGGTGGCCGTCAGGACACCGGTGATCAGCTCGGCGACCCGGTCGAACTCGGCAGCGCCGAAGCCGCGCGAGGTGAGCGCCGGGGTGCCGATCCGCACTCCTGAGGTGTACCAGGCGCCGTTGGGGTCGTTCGGCACGGAATTCCGGTTGGTGACGACGCCGGAGTCGAGCAGGGCGGATTCGGCCTGCCGTCCGGTCAGGCCGAACGGGCTGACGTCCAGCAGCACGAGGTGGTTGTCGGTGCCGTCGGTGACCAGCTTCACCCCGCGCTTCATCAGGCCTTCGGCAAGCACCTTGGCGTTGTCGGCGACAGCGCGCGCGTAGTCCGCGAAGGCCGGCCGGCGGGCCTCGGCGAAGGCGATCGCCTTCGCCGCCATGACGTGCGACAGCGGGCCGCCGAGCACCATCGGGCAGCCGCGGTCGACGGCCGGGGCGTACTCGGAGGTGGCCAGGACGAAGCCGCCGCGCGGACCCCGCAGCGACTTGTGCGTGGTCGAGGCCACCACGTGGGCAGGGGGGATCGGATCCTCGTCACCGGTGAACACCTTGCCCGCCACCAGGC
>JAEYNS010000318.1 GCA_023412435.1 Actinomycetes bacterium
GAAGGGAGTCGATCAGGGCGGCGTGCCGGCGCGGATCGGAGCCGGTGCAGACGAACGGTCTGGCACCGAGGTCGGCCACCGCGGAGGCCAGCTGCGCGATGACCCCGGCACCGAACACGATCCGGCCCGAGGTGGCGAAGGTGAAGGCTGTCACGGCGCCAGTCTGCCCCAATCGCAGCCCTGCCGAGCGGTTCGACAACCGCGCTCGGAGCACTAGCCTAGGAAGTGACATCCAGCAGCCCGGACCACCGAGAGGATCACGTCCCGTGCCCCACACCAGCCTCCCCGCCATCAGCCTCGTCACCGAGCCCGGCAAGGAGGTCGACGTCCTGATCGTCGGCCTGGCGGAGGCGTCGGGCAATGAGGTGCTCGTCGGCGTTCCGGAGGACCTGGCCGGCAGCCTCGCCAAGGCGTACGGGCGTCCGCTGGACCAGGTGGTCCGCGAGCTCGGCGGTTCGGCGAAGAACGCCGAGACCGTGCTGCTGCCCGGGTTCGGCACGCTCCGCCTCGCTGTCGTCGGGCTCGGCCCCATCGACGTCTCCCCCGAGCACGTCCGGCGGGCCGCCGGTGCCGCGGTGCGCAGCCTGCTCGGCCTGAAGGGCACCCGCGGCCTGCAGGTGGCGGTCAGCCTCGACGCCGTCGAGCCGCTGGTGATCAAGGGGGCTGTGGAGGGCGCGCTGCTGGGCGGCTACCGCTACCGCGCCACCGCCGACCAGCCGGGTGTGGCCGGCATCCAGATCGTGACCCCCAATGCCCGCAAGCCCGAGGCGCGCCACGCCCTCGAACTCGGCGTCACCACCGCCACCGCCGTCTGCCGCGCCCGAACCTGGGTGAACACCCCGGCCAACGAGCTGTATCCCGAGTCCTTCGCCGACGAGGTGGCCAGGCTCGGCAAGGCCGCCAGGCTCGGCGTCGAGGTGTGGGACGAGAAGGCACTGGAGCGTGAGGGTTTCGGCGGCCTGCTGGCGGTGGGCGGCGGCTCCAGCCGCAAGCCCCGGCTGGTCAAGCTCAGCTACGCCCCGCGCGGCGCGCGGTTCCACCTCGCCCTGATCGGCAAGGGCATCACCTTCGACACCGGCGGGCTGAACCTGAAGCCGTCCGACGGCATGTACACGATGAAGGACGACATGGCCGGCGCCGCCTCGGTGGTGGCCGCGGTGATGGCCATCGCGGAGGCCGGGGTGAAGATCCGGGTCACCGCTTATGCCGCGCTCGCGGAGAACATGCCGTCCGGCACCGCGTACCGGCCCTCCGATGTCCTGACCATGTACGGCGGCAAGACCGTCGAGAACGGGAACTCCGACGCCGAGGGTCGGCTGGTGATGGCCGACGCCCTGGTCAGGGCCTCGGAGGAGTCACCGAACCTCGTGATCGATGTCGCCACCCTGACCGGCGCCTGCGTCGTGGCGCTCGGCGAGCGGGTAGCGGGCCTGATGGCCCGCGACGACGAGACGGCCGACCTCATCCTCGACGCCGCCGAGGCGGCCGGCGAGCTGTTCTGGCAGCTGCCGATCCCCGAGGAGTCCCGCGGCAAGCTCGACTCGAAGGTGGCCGACCTGAAGTCCACCGGCGACCGGATGGGCGGCGCGCTGACCGCGGGGGCGTTCTTGTCGGAGTTCGTACCGCAGCCGTTGTCGTGGGCCCACCTGGACATCGCGGGGCCGGCCTTCAACCCTCACGAGCCGTACCACTACGTCCCTGCCGGAGGTACCGGGATGTCGGTCCGCACCCTGGTCGCCCTGGCGCACGCCCTGGCGGGTTGATGGCTACCGTCCAGACCGACGTCGTGGTCGTCGGTGGCGGTGCCGCCGGGCTGCTGGCGGCGGTCGCCGCCCGTCGGCTCGGCCACCAGGTGCTGGTCTGCGAGGCCGGTCCGCTGGTCGGCGGCGCGACCGCGGGCGGGGACGGCCGGATCTGGCTTCCGGCCAACCAGTTGATGGAGAAGCTGGGGGTAGGCGACTCCACGGTCGAAGCCGCCGAATACCTGGATGCGGTGCTCGGTGCGCCGACCGCTGCCTCCTCCGCCGCCCGGCGCGCTGCCTACGTCGACACCGCACCGCGCCTGGTGCGCTGGCTGAGCTCGTCCAAGGTTCCCCTGGTCGCTGAGCGGGACGCCGCAGACCATCACCGCGACGCTCCCGGCGCCAAGCCGTCCGGCAGGGTGGTGCGCAGCCAGGCCTTCGACCGCCGGGTGCTCGGCGAGTGGGCGGCGGCGCTGCGGTCGCCTTCCTCGCCCGCCGCTCGGCCGCTGTCGGAGCGGGTGTTCTCGCGGTTCGGGCCCGGCCACGCCAGCCGCGGCACGGGCGAGGCGCTGGCCGCCGAGTTGCTGCACCGCGCTGTCGGCAACGGCGTCGAGTTGTGGCTCGACTCCCCTGTCATCGGCCTGGTCGAAGGCGAAGCCGGGATCGAGGGTGTGACGGTCCGGCGGCTGGTGCACGGCACTGACTCCGATGCCGGCGTGACGGTCCGGGCCAGGGCGGGGGTGATCCTCGCCGCCGGTGGCTTCGAGGCGAGCCAGGCCCTGCGCGAGGAGTACCTGCCGCTGCCCACCGACGCCGCCTGGTCGGCGGCCGGGACCGCCAACGACGGTTCGGCGATTCAGCTCGCGGTCGCCCACGGCGCGGCCACCGCAGCGATGGACGAGGCCTGGTGGACGCCCGTGATGCTCGTCGACGGTGACGCCCACCCGCTGGACGAGGAGCGGCTGCGGCCGCACGCCATCATCGTCGACCAGACCGGGAGCCGCTTCCTTGACGAGTCGGCCCCCGCCGGCCAGGTCGGCCGCCAGCTCTACGAACGCAGCCACGGGGTGCGTTCGATCCCGTCCTACCTGGTGATGGACAACCGCTTCCGCAAGCAATTCGCGTTGGGACCTTGGGCCGCGTCCAGCACCCCGCGCGCTGCGCTCGAGTCGGGCGATCTGGTCAAGGCCGGCAGCCTGAACGAGTTGGCGCAGGCGCTCGGCATCGACAGGGCTGGGCTGCTGGGCACCGCCGTCCGGTTCAACGGGTTCGCCCGCAAGGGCCGCGACCAGGACTTCGAGCGCGGCGAGTCGCTGGTCGGCAACGGCCGGCGCCGCAACGAGTCGCTCGGCAAGATCGACAAGCCGCCGTTCTGGGCGGTGAGGGTCTACCCCGGTGACCTCGGGACCAAGGGCGGGCTGCTGGTGGACGCCGACGGCAGGGTGGTGCGACAGGACGGATCGGCGATCCCGGGGCTGTACGCCTGCCCCGGCACTGCTGCCTCGATGATGGGACGCACCTCGCCCGGGCCGGGTGCCGCGCTCGGCGAGGCGCTGGTGGGCGCCTTCCGCGCCGTGCTCCACCTCAGCGGGGTGGGCTCAGCGGCCTGAACGCCGCCGGGCGTTGTAGTCCCGCATCCGCTGTGGGTAACCCACGACGCCCGCGTCGTAGGCGGGTAGGCCGTGTTTGGCCGCGAACTGCCGGGCCCACGCCACCGACTCGACGCTGCGCCGCGTCCACTCGCCGTCGAAGGCGATCAGCAGCAGGGTCGCCCTGGCCATCGTGGTCGGCAGCTCGATGAACGCCTCGACGCCTCGCCGGGTCGCCAGGAAGTCCTCGAGGTGGGCGGCGGCCGCTGTGTCGAGAACCTCGGTGCGAGCCGCGGCTGCGGACCTGCGGCGACGTCTGAACCAACCCACGGCGCCATTATCCAGCACCCCGGTAACGCCCACCGCCCGGCTCGCGGCCCGCCGCTCCCACCGCGCGTCCCGGGGTGGGCGCGGTCGCTGGGCGGGGGCTAGGCTGAACTGCAGACAGCTGCACGTCGTCCGAAGGAGCTCACGCCATGTCCACTCCCGTCCCATTGCCCGCGCTCGGCGAGAGCGTCACCGAGGGGACCATCTCGCGGTGGCTGAAGCGTGTTGGCGACACGGTTGAGGTGGACGAGGCCCT
>JAEYNS010000026.1 GCA_023412435.1 Actinomycetes bacterium
ATGCGCCGGGTCGACGAGCCGGAGCGGCTCCGCCCGGCCCTCACCGAGGCGATGCGCGAGGCGCACGCGGCCTTCGGCGACTCCCGGATGTACCTGGAGGAGGCGGTGGTCCGTCCGCGGCACATCGAGGTGCAGATCCTCGCCGACAACAGCGGCCACCTGATCCACCTCTACGAGCGGGACTGCTCGGTGCAGCGCCGCCACCAGAAGGTGGTCGAGATCGCGCCCGCGCCGAACCTCGACCCTGCGCTGCGGGAGCGGATCTGTGCCGACGCGGTCCGGTTCGCGAAGCGGATCGGCTACGTCAACGCCGGCACCGTCGAGTTCCTGCTCGGTGAGGACGGTCGCTACGTCTTCATCGAGATGAACCCGCGGATCCAGGTCGAGCACACGGTGACCGAGGAGGTCACCAACGTCGACCTGGTCAGCTCCCAGATCCGGATCGCCAGCGGCGAGAGCCTCGACGACCTGGGCCTGAACCAGGAGACCGTGTCGGTCCGCGGCGCCGCACTGCAGTGCCGGGTGACCACCGAGGACCCGTCCAATGGCTTCCGTCCCGACACCGTCATCATCTCGGTTTACCGCACCCCGGGTGGGGCGGGCGTCCGCCTCGACGGCGGCGTGGTGTACTCCGGCGCGACGATCGGCGCCCATTTCGACTCGATGCTCACCAAGCTGACCTGCCGCGGCAGCGACCTGCGGACGGCGGCGCGGCGGGCCTATCGCGCGCTCACCGAGTTCCGGATCCGCGGCGTCTCGACCAACATCCCCTTCCTCGAGGCGGTGATCTCCGACCCCGACTTCCTGGCCGGGCACACCACCACGTCCTTCATCGACGACCGCCCGCACCTGCTGCACCACCGGAGCGCCGCCGACCGCGGCACCAAGCTGCTGAGCTACCTCGGCGGGGTGACGGTCAACCGTCCGAACGGCCCGCCGCGGGCCGTGCTCGACCCGCAGGTGAAGCTGCCGCCGGTGCCGGCCGGCGCCGCCCCGGCCGGCTCCCGGCAACGGCTGGTCGCGCTCGGCCCTGCCGGCTTTGCGGCCGAACTGCGGGCGCAGACCGCTGTTGCCGTCACCGACACCACCTTCCGCGACGCCCACCAGTCGCTGCTCGCGACCCGCGTCCGGACCCGCGACCTGGTCGCGGTCGCGCCGGCGATCTCCCGGCTGCTGCCCAACCTGCTCAGCAGCGAGGCCTGGGGCGGTGCCACCTACGACGTGGCGCTGCGGTTCCTCAAGGAGGACCCGTGGGCGCGGCTGGACGCACTGCACGCGGCGATGCCGAACATCCCGCTGCAGATGCTGCTGCGGGGTCGCAACACCGTCGGGTACACCCCGTACCCGCTGAAGGTGACCCGCGCCTTCGTCCACGAGGCAGCCCGCAGCGGACTGGACATCTTCCGGATCTTCGACGCGCTGAACAACGTCGACCAGATCCGTCCGGCGGTGGAGGCGGTGCTGGAGACCGACCACGCGGTGGCCGAGGCGGCGCTGTGCTACACGGGCAACATGACCTCGCCCGGGGAGAAGCTCTACACGCTCGACTACTACCTGCGGCTGGCGGAGCAGCTTGTCGAGGCCGGAGCGCACATCCTGGCGATCAAGGACATGGCGGGCCTGCTGCGGGCGCCGGCGGCGTCGAAGCTGGTCACCGCGTTGCGGGCGAACTTCGACCTGCCGGTACACCTGCACACCCACGACACCGCCGGGGGTCAGCTGGCGACCCTGCTCGCCGCGGTGGACGCCGGGGTGGACGCGGTGGACGTCGCGGCGGCGTCCATGGCCGGCACCACCTCGCAGGTGTCGATGTCGGCGCTGGTCGCGGCGCTGGAGGACACCGAGCGGGACACCGGCCTGTCGCTGTCCGCCGTCGAGTCGCTGGAGCCGTACTTCGAGGCCGTCCGCAAGCTGTATGCGCCGTTCGAGTCGGGCCTGCCGGGGCCGACCGGACGGGTCTACCACCACGAGATTCCCGGCGGCCAGCTGTCCAACCTGCGCCAGCAGGCGATGGCGCTGGGGCTGGGCGACAGGTTCGAGGACATCGAGGAGATGTACGCCGCGGCGAACCGGATCCTGGGCAACCTCGTCAAGGTCACCCCGTCGTCGAAGGTGGTCGGCGACCTCGCGCTCGCCCTGGTCGGGCGCAACGCCGACCCGGCGGACTTCGAGGCCAATCCCGGCGGCTACGACATCCCCGACTCGGTGACCGGCTTCCTGTCCGGCGACCTCGGCACCCCGCCGGGAGGCTGGCCGGAGCCGTTCCGCACCAAGGCTCTCGCCGGCCGGGTGGTGAAGCCGGTCGTCACCGAGTTGTCCGCCGAGGACGAGGCGGCGCTCGGCGAGCGTCCCCGCCAGACCCTGAACCGGCTGCTGTTCCCCGGCCCGACCCGCGACTACGAGGAGGCCGTCGAGGACTTCTCGGAGCTGTCGGTGCTGCCCACCAAGGAGTTCCTGCACGGGTTGAAGCTGGGCAGTGAGGTCGAGGTGGAGATCGAGAAGGGCAAGAAGCTGCTGCTCTCGATCACCGCCGTCGGTGAACCGGACGACCGCGGCATGCGGCAGGCGATCTGTGCGGTGAACGGCCAGTTGCGTGCCGTCTGGGTGCGCGACGAGTCGGTGACCACGACGGTGACCACCGCCGAACGGGCCGACCCGTCCGTCCCGGGCCAGATCCCTGCCCCGTTCGCCGGCGTGGTGACGCTGGTCGTCGAGGTCGGCGACGAGGTGAGCGTCGGGCAGCAGGTGGCCACCATCGAGGCGATGAAGATGGAGGCCGCGATCACCTCGCCGGTGGCCGGCAAGGTGACGCGACTGGCCATCGGCCACGCCCAGGCTGTGGAGGGGCGCGACCTGCTGCGGGTGATCGAGTAGCGCTACGGGGTGGCGTCCGCCGTCGGAGCGGCGGCGCCCCGTCCGAACTGGAAGGCGCGAACCACCTGCAGGACGCCGAGCACGACCAGTGCGATGCCCGTCCACCAGAAGAGCAGCTGGATGCCCCACCACGGGCTGGAGAACAGGGCTACTCCGGCGACCACCGAGATGATGCCGAAGAAGATCGCCCAGGCCCGCGAGGGCGCGTCACCGCTCTGGACGAGGGTGACGACTCCCTCGCCCACCCAGAGCACGCCGATGTAGATGCCGAGGAAGAGTCCGAGGAAGACCGCCGACTCGGTCGGGCTGGAGACCACGATGATGCCGGCGACGACCATGAGCACGCCGAGCACGATGTCGAGAACCCGGGCGCCGGTCTTCATCCCCTTGGTGACGAGGCCGACGGCGACGTAGCCGACGCCGGCCAGGATCCAGTAGAGGCCGAGCAGCCAGGCGATCGCCACCGCGGTCTTCGCGGGGGAGAGCAGGATGAGGGCGCCGATCACCACCGACACCGCGCCGAGCAGGCCGAGCGCGATCCGGACAACGGTGATGGCGGAGCTGGTCAGGTCATGGGAATCGAGGGTGAGGCCGGCGAAGCCGGCAGTCTGCTGGGACATGGGGGGCCTTCCCTGCACAGCACGCCTGCGGTGGCGTTGTCTCACACTATCGCCGGCTCCCGGCGAAGCCCCATTGGTTCTTCGGTTCGGGGGGACGGTTCTTCGGTTCGGGGGGACGGTTCCGCGCGGTCCAGTCTCTCCCGACGTCGTGCGCAATGGGGCAGAGTGGGGCAATGGTCACGCTTGCCCGACCCGCACCGCTGGTCCTGCGCGGACGCCGGTTCGACGCCTCCCGTCCGGCAGTGATGGGGGTGGTGAACCGAACCCCCGATTCCTTCTACGCCAACGCCCGGTTCACCGACCTGGATGCCGGTCTGGCTGCGGTCGAGCGGCTGGTCGGCGACGGCGTCGACCTCCTCGATGTGGGTGGCGTCAGAGCCGGTCAGGTGGGGCCGTGGGTTGAGGTCGACGAGGAGAACGAGCGGGTGGGGCCGTTCCTGCGCGCCGTCCGGAAACGCCACCCCGACCTGCTGCTCAGCCTCGACACCTGGCGGTCTGAGGTCGCCCTTGCCAGCGCGGACGCCCGGATCGACCTGGTCAACGACACCTGGGCCGGGGCCGACCCCCACCTGGCCGCGGTGGCCGCCGAGCTGGGAGCCGGCTACGTCGTCTCGCACACCGGAGGGCTCCCGCCGCGCACCGACCCGGTCGGAGTCACCTATCCGCCCGAACCGGACGGCGTCGTGACAGCGGTACTGGACGGGCTGCAGACAGGGGCCGAACGTGCCGTGTCCGCCGGCGTCGCGCCCGAGGCCGTCCTCATCGACCCGACGCTCGACTTCGGCAAGACCACGCGCCACTCGCTGCGCGTGCTCCGGGCGACGGATGAGGTGGTGGCGCTGGGCTACCCGGTGCTGCAGTCGCTGTCGCGCAAGGACTTCGTCGGCGAGACCCTCGACCTGCCCGTGGACGACCGGCTGGAGGGGACGCTCGCGGCGACCGCGGTCGCCGCCTGGCTCGGAGCGGTGGTCTTCCGGGCGCACGACGTCCGCGCCACCCGCCGGGTCGTCGACATGGTGGCGTCGGTGCGGGGCGACCGTCCGCCTGCGAAGGCAGTGCGCGGCGAGCCGGAACCGTCTCCGTGAGCTGCGGAACCGTCCCCGTGAACCGGGGAACCGTCCCCGTGAGCCGAGGAACCGTCCCCGTGCCGAGGAACCGTCCCCCTGAGCCGCGGGACCGTCCCCGTGAGCCGCGGCCTATGCTGCGGGCGTGGACCTGAGGAACCTTCGGCGCAGCTATGACCAGCCCGAACTCGCCGAGAACGCGGTCGCGGACCGGCCGCTGGCCCAGTTCGAGGCGTGGCTGAAGGACGCGATCGGGTCCGGCGTCGGCGACCCCAACGCGATGACCGTCGCCACCGTGGGGCCGGACGGGCGGCCGTCCACCCGGGTGGTGCTGCTGAAGTCGGTGGACTCCGACGGTCTGGTCTGGTTCACCAACTACAACTCCCGCAAGGCCCGTGACCTGGCGGCCAACCCGTACGCGGCCCTGCAGTTCTACTGGCCCGCCTCCGATCGGGTGGTCCGGGTCGAGGGCGCCGTCGAGCGCACCAGCGCGGAGGAGTCGGACGCCTACTTCGTCACCCGTCCGCTCGACTCCCGGATCGGCGCCTGGGCCTCCCCGCAGAGCGAGGTGATCAGCTCCCGCGCGGTGCTGCTCGCCAACGCCGCGGCCGCGTCCGCCCGTTACGGGCTCAACCCGCCCCGCCCGCCGCACTGGGGCGGCTACCGGCTGGTGCCCGACCGCTGGGAGTTCTGGCAGGGACGCACCAGCCGGCTGCACGACCGGATCTGCTACCGCCGCGAGGGTGACCACTGGGTGAAGGAACGCCTCGCGCCCTGATCGCCGCCTACAGCCCCGGCGTCCCGAGCGCGCGCAGCTTCGCCCGGAGCTCGCCGTAGGTGTCCAGCCACGAGAAGTGGACGCCGTGCAGCCCCACCGCCCGCGCCCCCGCGACGTTGGCAGGCACATCGTCGACGAACACCGCCTGCTCGGGCCGGACGCCGAGCGCGTCCACCACGTGCTGGAAGAAGGCCGGCTCCGGCTTGGCGTGCCCGATCTGCCAGGAGTGGAACACGGCGTCGAAGTGGTCGGCGTAGGGCAGGTTGTCGAGCATGTACCGGCCGCGGTACGGGTTCTGGTTGGTCCCCATCGCGATCAGCGCCCCCTCCGCCCTGACCCGCTGGGCCAGCTCGAGCATGCGGTGGTCGACGTCGATGGTGCACCAGTGCTCCATCACCTGCTCGAAGGTGAGGTCGAGTCCCTTGCGCGCCAGCAGGTCGGTGATCAGCGGCGCCAGGTCCTCCTCGCCGGTGAGCGTCCGGTTCTCCTGTTCGCTGACCTCGCGGAGGAAGGACGGCCCGCCCAGCCGCACCCAACCCGCGAGCCAGCCGAGGGTGGGGTGCTGAACCACCCCGTCGGCGTCGAGGATGAGGGCCTTGATGTCGCTGCTCATCCCTCCATCCTCACCCGGTGGCCGCCGGGACGGTATCCGAGCGAGCGGGTCAGGCCTGCAGGGCCGCGGCGTCGGACGGGGCCGTGACCGGCGGCTGGAAGGCGTTGTCGATCGACCGGGCAGCGCCCTTGTCGGCAGACAGGGCCAGGGCCGCGTAGATCTTGAGCGCCTGGGAGACCTCGCGCTGCCGGTTTTTCGGCTGCCAGCCGAGCTGGTTGCGCCGCAGGCGGCGCTCCTCGAGCACATCCTCGTCCACCAGCAGGTTGATCGACCGGTCGGGGATCGAGATCTCGATCAGGGCGCCGTCCTCGACCAGCCCGATGGTGCCGCCGGAGGCGGCCTCCGGCGAGATGTGGCCCAGCGACAGGCCCGAGGAGCCGCCGGAGAACCGTCCGTCGGTGATCAGCGCGCACTTCGGACCGAGCCCGGTGCCCTTCAGGTACGAGGTCGGGTAGAGCATTTCCTGCATGCCCGGCCCGCCCTTGGGGCCCTCGTACCGGACCACCACCACGTCGCCGGGCTGCACCCGCTTGGTCAGGATCGCCTCCACGGCGTCCTCCTGCGACTCGGTGACGATCGCGGGGCCACGGAAGACCCACTGGTCCTGTGGGACGCCGGCTGTCTTGACGATCGCCCCGTCGGGGGCGAGGTTCCCCTTGAGCACGGCCAGCCCGCCGTCGACGGTGTACGCGTTCGCGACCGAACGGATGCACCCGTCCTCGGCGTCGGTGTCGAGGTCGGCCCAGCGGTTCGTCGAGCTGAACGCCTCGGTGGTGCGGACGCCGCCCGGCGCCGCGTACCACAGGTCCATCGCCTCAGCGGACGCCTTCCCGCCCCGCAGGTCCCAGGCGTCCAGCCATTCGGCCAGCGAGCGGGAGTGGACGGCGTGCACCGACTCGTCCAGCAGGCCGCCGCGGCGCAGCTCACCGAGGATCGCCGGCATCCCGCCCGCCCGGTGGACGTCCTCCATGTAGTACTTGGTCGTGTTCGGCGCGACCTTGGCAAGGCACGGGGTGACCCGCGAGAGTGCGTCGATGTCGTCCATGGTGAAGTCGACGCCCGCCTCGTGGGCTGCGGCCAGGATGTGCAGCACGGTGTTGGTCGACCCGCCCATCGCCACGTCCAGCCGCATCGCATTGCTGAACGCGGCCTTGGTGGCGATGCTGCGGGGCAGCACGGACTCGTCGTCCTGGTCGTAGTAGCGGTTGGCCAGCTCGACCACCAGCCGTCCGGCCTCGAGGAAGAGCCCCTTGCGGGCAAGCGCTGTCGCCAGCGTGGAGCCGTTGCCGGGCAGCGACAGGCCGAGCGCCTCGGTGAGGCAGTTCATCGAGTTGGCGGTGAACATCCCCGAGCACGACCCGCAGGTCGGGCAGGCGTTCTCCTCGATGGCGGCGATCTGCTCGTCGCTGACCGACTCGTCGACAGCCTTGGTCATGGCGTCGATCAGGTCGAGGCGCACCGAGCCGCCCTCGTCCGGCGCGCCGGAGATGATCCGGCTGCCCAGCACCCGTCCGGCCTCCATCGGGCCGCCGGAGACGAACACGGTCGGGATGTTCAGCCGCAGCGCGGCCAGCAGCATGCCGGGGGTGATCTTGTCGCAGTTGGAGATGCAGACCAGCGCGTCGGCGGCGTGGGCGTTGACCATGTACTCGACCGAGTCGGCGATGATCTCGCGGCTGGGCAGCGAGTAGAGCATCCCGGAGTGGCCCATCGCGATCCCGTCGTCGACGGCGATGGTGTTGAACTCGCGCCCGATCCCGCCGGCCTCCTTGATCGCGCCGGCGACGAGTTGACCCATGTCCTTGAGGTGGACGTGGCCGGGCACGAACTGGGTGAAGGAGTTGGCGATCGCGATGATCGGCTTGCCGAAGTCGGAGTCCTGGACGCCGGTGGCGCGCCACAGCGCGCGGGCGCCGGCCATGTTGCGACCGTGGGTGGTGGTGCGGGACCTGAGAGCAGGCATCGTCATCTCCTTCGCAATGCCGAGGTTCTCAGGGTAGTCGTCCGCCGGAGGTCCGCCCATGCCTGCGCCGGTGGGTGGGCCTCCCGCAAACCGGTAGGAATCGGCCACTCGAGGGACTATTCCCCTCGGGTGCCGGAAGTTCACTGGTTTCGGGGAGGGAGTGGTCGGGGGTGCCGCAGCGTGCGGCGCCAGAACCTGGCGGCCGGGCGCCGAGATGGGACGGGCAGCCGAGGGCCGGCAGGGCTACCATGACGCAACCGTGGCACCACCGCTCGCCACGCTCCCGCGCCCCACGACGGCGCCCCCACACTCCTCACGGCGCTGCGGCGCCCCCGTCAGAAGACCCTTGAGATGACCTGGACCCTCGCCGGCCGTGCCGCCGGCCTCAACCCGTCCGTGATCCGCGAGATCCTGAAGGTGACCGAACGGCCCGGCGTGATCAGCCTCGCCGGCGGGCTCCCGTCGGCCAGCACGTTCCCGGTCGCCGAGTTCGCCGAAGCAGCGAGCAGGGTGCTCGCGACCGACGGACGAGCGGCGCTGCAGTATGCGGCCAGCGAGGGCTACGCCCCGCTGCGGGAGTTCGTCGCCGACTGGCTGCCGTGGGAGGTCGACCCCGCCCGGGTGCTGATCACCACCGGGTCGCAGCAGGGTCTCGACCTGGTCGCCAAGGTGCTGATCGACGAGGGCAGCCGGGTGCTGGTGGAGACGCCCACCTACCTCGGTGCGCTGCAGGCGTTCAGCCCGTTCGGCGCCGACGTGGCGGGGGTCGCCACCGACGACGACGGGCTGCTGCCGGACGCGCTGCCCGATCGTCACGCCGACCAGGCCCGGTTCGCCTACGTGCTGCCGACCTTCCAGAACCCCAGCGGACGGCTGCTCGGCGAGGCCCGCCGCGCCCGGCTCGTGGAGGTCGCCGGCGGGCTGGGCCTGCCCCTGGTGGAGGACAACCCGTACGGCGACCTGTGGTTCGACACCCCGCCGCCCGCTCCGCTGGCCGCCCGCAACCCCGACGGGGTGATCTACCTGGGCTCGTTCTCGAAGGTGCTCGCGCCCGGTCTGCGGCTGGGCTTCCTCGTGGCGCCGCGCGAGGTCTTCCCCAAGCTGCTGCAGGCCAAGCAGGCCGCCGACCTGCACAGCCCCGGGTTCAACCAGCGCATGGTCTACGAGGTGGTGCGCGACGGCTTCCTCGACCGGCACGTCCCGACCATCCGGACGCGGTACCGCAGCCAGCGTGACCACATGCTGGC
>JAEYNS010000029.1 GCA_023412435.1 Actinomycetes bacterium
ACCCGGAGCTGAACGGCCCCGAGGTGCGGGCCAACCTCGGCGTCGTCCCGCAGCAGGACAACCTCGACAACGAGCTGCGCACCCGCGACAACATCCTGATGTACGGCCGCTACTTCGGCCTGCCCTACTCCTACCTCGCCCCCAAGGCGGACGAGCTGTTGCAGTTCGCCCAGCTCACCGAGAAGGCGGGGGAGAAGGTCGACAACCTGTCCGGCGGCATGAAGCGCCGGCTGACCATCGCCAGAGCGCTGGTCAACGAGCCTCGCGTCCTGCTGCTCGACGAGCCGACCACCGGCCTCGACCCGCAGGCCAGGCACGTGCTGTGGGACCGGCTCTTCCGCCTGAAGGAGCAGGGCGTCACGCTCATCGTGACCACCCACTTCATGGACGAGGCCGAGCAGCTGTGCGACCGGCTGATCGTGATGGACCACGGCAAGATCGTCGCCGAGGGCAGCCCGGCCTCGCTGATCCGCCGGTACTCCACGCGCGAGGTGCTCGAGCTGCGGTTCGGCTCCGACCGCAACGCCCGGCTGGTCGACCAGCTGCGCGACTTCGGCCGGCTCGAAGTGCTGCCCGACCGGGTGCTGGTCTACACCGAGGACGGCGAGGCGGCGCTGGAGTCGGTCCGCCACCGCGGCCTGGAGCCGATCACCTCGCTGGTGCGCCGCTCGTCGCTGGAGGACGTCTTCCTCCACCTGACCGGACGGAGTCTCGTTGACTGACTTCGTCGACACCAACGCGCTGGCCTACTCCGGTCGGGCCCCCACGGCCGCCCGGCAGGCCGAACTCGTCCGCCGCTGGGGCTGGTGGTACCAGGCCGAGTGGCGCCTGATCGGGATGAAGGCGTACTGGACCTCGGCGGTCGGCTACTCGCTGCTGACCCCCGTGCTCTACCTGGTCGCGATGGGCATCGGGCTCGGCACCCTGGTGGACGCCGGCTCCGGCGGGGTGGCGGGGGTGCCCTACCTCACCTTCGTCGCACCCGGACTGCTGGTGGCCACCGTGGTGATGTCGGCGAGCAACGAGTTCACCTACCCTGTGATGGACGGGTTCAAGTGGAGCAAGCTCTACTACGCCCGCTCCGCCACGGCGGCGACCTTCGGCCAGGTGACGATCGGCGAGCTGGTGGCGGTCGGGATCAGGTTCCTGATCGAGGCGCTGATCTTCTGGGTGGTGCTGCTGGTCGCGGGCGTGGTCGGCGCCGGCTCCTGGCCGATGGTCCTGGTGGCCGTGCTGGCGGCGCTGGCCTTCGGCACCCCGCTGCTGGCCTACTCGGCCTCACTGGAGGAGGAGGGCTACCAGTACGCGCTGGTGCAGCGGTTCATCGTCAACCCGATGTTCCTGTTCGCCGGCACCTTCTTCCCGCTGGAGTCGATGCCGATCTACCTGCAGTGGGTGGGCTGGATCTCGCCGATGTGGCACGGCACCCAGCTCGCCAGGGTGTTGGCGTTCGGCCTGCCGGTGCCGTGGTGGATGGTGAGCGTGCACCTGCTGGTGCTGGTCGTCGTCACCGTGGTAGGCGCCGCCGTCGCGACCCGGCTGTTCACGAGGCGGCTGGCCCGATGAGCACCCTTCAGCGGCAGCGCGAAGCAGCCGGACGGCAGCCCGGCCGAATCAGCGCCTGGGTCGCTGCCAACTCCTCCGGCAACGCCAGGGCGGTGATCGAGCGCGGCTTCCGGGTGATCCGCAACCAGAACTGGGTGGTCATCCTGTCCGGGTTCTTCGAGCCGGTGTTCTACCTGCTCGCGATGGGTTTCGGGCTGGGCCAGCTGATCGGTGAGGTCACGGGCCCGGGTGGGCAGCCGATCCCGTACGCCGCCTTCATCGCCCCCGCCCTGCTGGCGTCCTCGGCGATGAACGGCGCGCTGTACGACTCCACCTGGAACGTCTTCTTCAAGCTGAAGTTCGCCAAGCTCTACCAGGGCATGCTCGCCACCTCGATGGGTCCGCTCGACGTGGCCTTCGGCGAGATCTTCATGGCGCTCTTCCGCGGCTTCCTCTACGCCCTCGGCTTCACCGCGGTGATCGCCCTGCTGGGGCTTGCCACCTCCTGGTGGGCGCTGGCGATGGTCCCGGTCGCGCTGCTCATCGCGCTCGGGTTCGCCGCGCTCGGGATGGCGGTGACCAGCTACTTCGACACCTTCCAGCAGATGGAGTGGATCAACATCGTGCTGCTGCCGATGTTCATGTTCTCGTCCACCCTGTTCCCGATCACCGTCTTTCCCGAGGCCGTGCAGTGGTTCGTGATGGCTCTGCCGCTGTGGCACGGGGTCGAACTGATGCGCCAGCTCTCGGTGGGCCATTTCGAGGGCAGCACCGTGGTGCACGTGACCTACTTCGTGGTGATGTCCCTGGCGGGGATCGCGTTCACCACCCGACGGCTCCGCTCGCTCTTCCTGCGCTGAACCCGACCCTCACCCGGGCAGGGTCAGGTTGAGGCTGTCGTGCCCACCCCTGGCCAGTGCGAAGCCGGAGGACGGTCCGCCCGGCATCCCGACGGTGTAGTCGCCGGCATACCCGGTGACCGCCACCCGTCCGGCTTCGTCGGTGCGCACCGTTGTCGGGGAGAGCCACCAGTCGCCCTTGATCAGCTGCCGCAGGGCCTGGAAGGACGGCTTCGGTGTGCCGTCGTCCCTGATCAGCCCGATCGGGGCACCCAGCCAGGATCCCCGGTCGGTGATGCCCCAGTAGGTGATGTTCTCGACGGCGGGGTGGCCGACGAGGCTGCGGTAGTGGCGGACGAGTTCCTCGGCCTGGCGCTCCTCCCCCTGCGGCGTACTCGGCCAGGACTCGACCTGGTAGTCGTTCAGGTCGACGATGTGCGGCGGCATCAGGTCGCCGGAGACCAGCGAGGTCTCGGTGTAGTGCAGCGGCAGCCCGTAGCGTGCGAACCGGTCCGCGACCGCCAGCACGTACGGCTCACCCTTGTAGCCCTGGTGCATGTGGGTCTGCAGCCCGATCGCGTCGATGGTGATGCCGGCCTCGAGCATCCCCTCGATGAGGCACTCGTAGGCAGTCGACAGGTCGAAGTCGTTGATCAGCAGCCGGACGGACGGGTTGGTGGCCCGGGCCTCCTCGAAGGCGAGCCGAAGGGCGGCGAACCGTCCCTTGGCGCGCGCGAACCGGGTGATGCCGTTGTCCTCGGCGGTGAACACCGGCATGATCACGACCTCGTTGATCGCGTCCCAGGTGTCGATCAGGCCGGCGAAGTCGGAGACCTCGCGGCGGATCCGCTCCCGCTGCAATTGCTCGATCTCGTCGATCTCCAGGTCGAGCAGCCACTGCGGCTGGACGGTGTGCCACATCAGCGGATGGCCCTTCAACTCCACCCCGCGCTCGGCGAACCAGCGGGCGGTGTTGAGCAGCAGCGTCGTCTGCGGGTGGCCGCGCTCGGGCTCGAACCGGCCCCAGTAGAACGGCAGGGTCGCGGTGTTGAACAGGTCGAGGAAGTGCGCGGCCAGCTCCTCGTCCCCGTCGGAGGGCTGCTGGTTGGCCAGCCCGAGGAAGTCGAAGCCAATGTTGCCGAAGCCGAAGGCGTGCCGGGTCTGCTCCACCACCACCTCGGTGTCGGCCAGCGGCTGTCCAGCAGCGTCCAGCAGGGTCAGCTCTGCCTCGCCGAGACGGTGGCTGAAGGTCCAGTCAGGTACCGATGCGCGATCCATGCCCCTACCTTAGGCATGCGTCCGGCTAGCGGGGCGGGGTCTGGGTGGTGCGGGAGGCCTTGAGGGCTGCCAGGACGGCACCGGCGGCGTCCTCCACGACGCACGCGACCAGCCAGCCGACCGCGGCGACGATGCCGAGGGTGACCAGTGGCGCGGCCGCGGCGCCGAGGAAGGCGGCGAACTGGATGGGGCCGGTGGGGTCCTCCAGATTCCCGAGGTATTCGGAGTCGGAGAGGCCAAGGGCGACCAGCCAGAACATCGCGCCTGCCAGCAGGCCGCCGAGGGCGAGCCACTTCAGGAGCGCCCGATAGGGGTGGGTCATGCCCGCCAGCGTAGGGATCGGACGCGTTGCCCGGGGCGGAAGCTCAACACTCGATGACGTTGACCGCCAGGCCGCCGCGGGCGGTCTCCTTGTACTTCACGCTCATGTCCTTGCCGGTCTCGCGCATCGTCTTGAGCACGTTGTCGAACGAGACGATATGGACGCCGTCGCCGCGCAACGCCGTCCGGGCCGCCGTGATGGCCTTCACCGCGGCGATCGCGTTCCGCTCGATGCACGGGATCTGCACCAGCCCGCCGACCGGGTCACAGGTCAGTCCGAGGTTGTGCTCCATGCCGATCTCGGCGGCGTTCTCCACCTGGGCCGGTGTTCCGCCCAGGACAGCGGCCATTCCGGCCGCGGCCATCGAGCAGGCGGCCCCGATCTCGCCCTGGCAGCCCACCTCGGCCCCGGAGATCGAGGCGTTCTCCTTGATGATGGCGCCGATCGCGCCGGCGGTGAGCAGGAACCTGACGATCCCGCGGTGGCCCGCGCTCGGCACGAACTCCGTGTAGTACTTCAGCACCGCGGGGATCACCCCGGCGGCGCCGTTGGTGGGCGCGGTGACCACCCGGCCGCCGGAGGCGTTCTCCTCGTTGACGGCCAGGGCGTAGAGCGTGATCCAGTCCATCCCGCGCAGCGGGTCACCGTCCTCACCCTCCACCTCGAGGCGGTGCAGCAGTTCCGGGGCACGGCGTCGCACTTTCAGTCCGCCCGGCAGCAGGCCCTCGGTCGACAGGCCGTTGGCGATGCACTCCTGCATGACGTCCCACAGGTGCAGCAGGTCGGCGTCGATCTGGTCGTCGGTCCGCCAGGCGTGTTCGTTCTCCCTGACCAGGCGGGCGATCGAGAAGCCGGTCTCGCCGCACAGCCGCAGCAGGTCGGCGCCGCTGGAGAACGGATGGGCCACCGGCGTCGGATCGGGGATTATCCGCTCCGGACCCGAGAGCCGCTCGTCGGCGACGAACCCGCCGCCCACCGAGTAGTAGGTGCGGCAGGCCAGTTCCGCATCGTGGGCGTCCCAGGCGGTGAAGACCATCCCGTTGGAGTGGGCGGGCAGCGAGCGCCGCCGGTGCAGGACGATGTCGGTATCCGGGTCGAAGGCGATCGCTGCGCCACCGGGCAGGGTGAGCCGGTGTGAGGCCCGCACCTGCTCCAGCATCGGAGCGCAACTGCGCGGATCGACGGTCTCGGGATCCTGGCCCATCAGGCCGAGCACCACGGCGCCGACGCTGCCGTGGCCGTGGCCGGTGGCGCCCAGCGATCCGAAGAGCTCGACCCGTACCCTGGCGACCTGCGGCAGGGCGCCGCTGTCCCGCAGTGAGGCGAGGAACGTGCCGGCGGCGCGCATCGGCCCGACGGTATGGGACGACGACGGCCCGATACCGACTCTGAAAAGCTCGAACACGCTCAAAGCCACACCTCGACGATAGTGGGTACCGCCCTGCCCGGTGCCATCGGGGGTAGTGCCAGCACTAGTGAAGGTCTCCAGCGGCCACCATCGTGTGCCGGACGGGGGCTTCCTAGGGTGAAGGCCGTGACTGCAACCCTGCCTGCCCTGACCGACTCCGACACCATCGCCGCCGCCGTCGGCCTCACCAAGACCTACGGGTCGGGGGAGGCGGTGGTCCACGCCCTGGCCGGAGTCGACGTCGGCTTCGCCCGCGGCTCCTTCACCGCCATCATGGGCCCCTCCGGCTCGGGCAAGTCCACCCTGATGCACTGCCTGGCCGGCCTCGACCGCCCCACCGCCGGCCAGGTCTGGCT
>JAEYNS010000055.1 GCA_023412435.1 Actinomycetes bacterium
GCGCGCACCACGCACCGACGGCGTGGGGGGGGGGGGGCCCCCCGCCCGCCCCCCCCCCCCCCCCCCCCCCCCCCCGGGCCGGTGCCCGCACCGACCTCGGCACGAAGCTGGCGATCGTCGCCCTGGCCGCCATCCTGCTTCTGCTGATCGGCTACCCGCTGGCCCGCATCCTGATCCAGGCCTTCGACCCGGCCGGCCGCGAGGTGCTCGGGGCGATCCTGACCTCCGCGGTCAATCGCCAGATTCTGGTCAACACCGTCGTCCTCGGCACCCTCGTGGGCGCCATCGGGACGGCCGTGGGGTTCCTGTTCGCCTACGCCCAGGCCCGGCTGGAGTTCCGGGGCAAGAAGGCGCTGCATCTGATCGCGCTGATGCCGATCGTCTCGCCGCCCTTCGCTGTGGCCACCGCGGTGATCACGCTGTTCGGACGGGGCGGCATCATCACCCGCGGCCTCTTCGGGATGAGCTACGACATCTACGGGGTGGTCGGGCTCACGCTTGTGCTGAGCCTCTCGTTCTTCCCTGTCGCCTACATGAACCTGCTGGGGATGTTGCGCAGCCTCGACCCGTCCCTGGATGAGGCCGCCTCGGACCTCGGCGCCAACAAGTGGAAGATCTTCGCCAGCGTCTCGTTCCCGATGCTCATCCCCGGCTTCGCCAGTTGCTTCCTGCTGTTGTTCGTGGAGACCATCGCCGACCTGGCCAACCCACTCGTGATCGGCGGAGACTTCACCGTGCTGAGCTCGCGGGCCTACATCGCGATCACGGGCGAGTACGACGTCGCGGCCGGCTCGGCGTACTCGCTGGTGCTGCTCGTGCCGGGCCTGCTGGTCTTCCTGGTCCAGCGGTACTGGGCCGAGCGACACTCCGTGGTCTCGGTCACCGGCAAGCCGAGCGGCTCGGTGGCGATGATCACCGCCTGGTGGGCGAAAGTGCCGCTGCTGACAGTGGTGAGCGCGGTAGCGGCGCTGATCGTGCTGATCTACCTGACCGTCTTCGCAGGGGCCTTCACCTCGATCCTCGGCGTGAACAACACCTTCACGTTGGCCAACTACCAGTACGTGCTGTCTGGCATCGGCTCGGACGCGATCTTCACCACCACGCTGCTGGCGCTGATCGCCACCCCGATCGCCGGCATCCTCGGGATGGTGATGGCCTGGCTGATCGTCCGGAAGGTCCGCCGCGGCAGGTCGATCCTCGACTTCGCCGGCATGCTCGGTCTTGCGGTGCCCGGCACCGTGCTGGGCATCGGCTATGCGCTGGCCTTCAACTCGCCGCTGATCATCGGCAACCGGATGTTCCTGCCCGCTCTGGCCGGCGGCGGGGCGATCCTTGGCGGTGCCGCCGCGATCGTGATGGTGTACGTGATCCGGTCGATGCCCTCCGGCCAGCGCTCCGGCGTGGCGGCCCTGCAGCAGATCGATCCTGCGATCGACGAGGCGTCCACCTCGCTCGGTGCGAGCGGCGTGCGGACCTTCTGGGGAATCACCCTCCCGCTGATCCGGCCCGCGTTGCTCTCCGGCCTGACCTACGCCTTCGCGCGGGCGATGACGACGCTGTCGCCGATCATCTTCATCACCACTCCGCAGACCAAGATCATGACCTCGCAGATCCTCTCCGAGGTCGACTCCGGCAGGTTCGGCAATGCCTTCGCCTACTGCACCATCCTCATCGCGATCGTCCTCGGCGTGATCGGCGCGATGAACCTCCTCATCCGTGACCGCACACCACGAGCAAGGGTCCAGCAATGACAACCACCATCGACCAGCAGCTCCCGGTCGAGCAGCCCCCGGCAACCGGACGGCTCCTGCTGTCGGGTCTCACCAAGCGGTACACCCCGACCGGACATCCTGCGGTGGACGACATCGACCTGGAGATCCGGCCCGGTGAGTTCCTGACGCTGCTCGGGCCGTCCGGCTGTGGCAAGACCACGACCCTGCGGATGATCGCGGGCTTCGAGACCCCGACCGCCGGGACCATCAGCCTGGACGGCGAGGACCTCGGACGGCTCACTCCCGACCGCCGCCCGATGGCGATGGTGTTCCAGTCCTATGCGCTGTTCCCGCACATGACGGTCTTCGACAACGTCGCCTACGGGCTCCGGCTGCGCAAGCTGCCCAAGGATCGGGTCGAGGAGGAGGTCTCCTTCGCCCTCACCTCGATGAGCCTCGCCGACCTGGCTGAGCGCGCCCCGAACCAGCTGTCCGGCGGCCAGCAGCAGCGGGTGGCCTTGGCCCGCGCCATGGTGATGAAGCCGAAGGTGCTGCTCTTCGACGAGCCGCTGAGCAATCTGGACGCCAAGCTGCGGGTGCAGATGCGCACCGAGATCAGGGCGCTGCAGAAGCGCCTGGGGATCACCAGCATCTACGTCACCCACGACCAGGACGAAGCGATGAGTCTCTCGGACCGGATCGTGGTGATGAACAAGGGCAGGATCGAGCAGATCGCCGAGCCCGCCGACGTCTACCGGCATCCCGCGTCGATGTTCGTCGCCGACTTCATCGGACGGGCGAACTTCCTCGAGGCGGAGGCCGAGCCGGCCGGCGACGGAACCGTGAGCGTGGAGGCCTTCGGCCGCCGGCGCTCCGTCGCCGCCCACCCCGACCTCCGGCCGGATCAAGGGGTCACGCTGTTGATCCGGCCGGAGTCGGTGCACGTGGAGCGCGCCACGGACGATTCGACCGAGATCGCCGGTGACCGGGGCCGCGTCCTCAACTCGGTGTTCTACGGCCCCTGGGTGGAGTACGACATCGAGACCGAGGCGGGCAACGTGACGGCCGTGGTGTACGACCCGCTGGGGGCCGACATCCTGCCGGCGTCCACGATGGTCACGGTGTCCTTCCGACCGGACCGGGCCTGGGTGCTCCCCGTCGGCTGACGGACGCGCCCCCGCGCCCCGCTAGGCTCGACGCATGCGCTTGATCATGGTCCGGCACGGACGCACCGTCTCCAACGTCGGTCTGCTGCTGGACACCGGCGAGCCGGGCGCCGCGCTGGACGAGAGCGGCCTCGAGCAGGCCGCGGCGCTGGTCGAGCGGCTCTCCGAACACCCGATCGAGGCCGTGTTCGCGTCCAGCCTGATTCGCACCCAGCAGACCGCCCAACCGCTCGCGCGGGCCCGTGGGATGGAGGTGCAGGTCCTTCCGGGGCTGCGCGAGATCCCGGCCGGCGAGGACGAGCTGGGCACCGACGCCACCCGCTACATCGGGGCGCTGGTGGCCTGGGGGCAGGGCGACCTGCAGGCCAGGGTGCCCGGCGGCGAGAACGCGCTGGAGTTCTTCGCCCGCTATGACGATGCGATCGACACGATCGCCGCCAGTGGGGCCGAGGTGGCCATGGTCGTCAGCCACGGCGCCGCCCTGCGGGTCTGGGCCACCGCTCGGGTGGCAGGCTTCGCCGAGGCTCTCGGCCCCGCCCACCTGGACAACACCGGGGTGATCGTGGTCGACGGATCGCCGGCCGAGGGCTGGACGCTGGTCCACCTCTCAGGGATCCGCAAGTACCCCTACCACCAGGCCGCGTCGCCGGAGCCGCAGGGTGGGCACGCCTGAACGGTCCGGAGCGCGCTAGCGGAAGATGACGGTGCGGGAGCCGTCCAGCAGCACCCGGTGCTCGCTGAACAGGCGGACCGCCTCGGTGAGGGTGCGCGCCTCCTGCTCCTGGCCCATCGCCACCAGCTGGGGGACCGCCATGCTGTGGTCGACCCGCCGCACGTTCTGCTCGATGATCGGGCCTTCGTCCAGTTCCGAGGTGACGAAATGGGCCGTCGCACCGATCAGCTTGACCCCGCGGGCGTGCGCCTGGCGGTACGGGTTGGCCCCCTTGAAGCCGGGCAGGAAGGAGTGGTGGATGTTGACCGCCCTTCCCTGCAGTTCGCGGCACAGGTCGGGGGAGAGGATCTGCATGTAACGGGCCAGCACCACCAGTTCGATGTCGTACTCGGCCACCGCGTCGAGGATCCGCCGCTCCGAATCGGCCTTGGTCTGCGGGGTGACCGGGACGTGCTCGAAGGGGACGGCGTAGAAGGTCGCCAGGCTCTCCAGGTCGGGATGGTTGGAGATGATCAGCGGGATCTGGATCGGGAGGTGGCCGGAGCGGGTTCGGTAGAGCAGGTCGTTCACGCAGTGGCCGACCTTCGAGGCCAGCACGAGGGTGCGGCGCCGGCGTCCCACGTAGTCGAGGTTCCAGGTCGCTGACAGCGCCTCGGCGATCGGCGCGAAGCGCGACTCGAAGTAGGCGCGGTTGAAGCC
>JAEYNS010000060.1 GCA_023412435.1 Actinomycetes bacterium
GGTCGAGGCGCTCGGCCTCGACCCGGGCACGCTGTGCGTCCGCCTGCTCGCGGGCGGCCTCGGCGGCCTGCTCCTTCGCGTGCAGATCGGCCTCCTGGCCGCGGGCGCGCAGGTCCTGCGCCTGCTCGATCCGCTCGTGCATGCGGTGGTCGCTGCGGCGTTGGGTCCACAGGACCAGGCCGACGAGAGCTACGACCACGACGATCGCGATGACTACCCAGACCCAGGTATCCATGATGGTTGTCCTCCTGACGGCCGCGCCGTGCGGCCTTCCCCCAGAGAGATACCCAATTCGGAGGCCAGGTCAGTCGGTGTGGGGCTCGCCGGGCCGGACGTAGCCCTCCGCGACCCGTCGACGGTCCCGTCCCACCCGCTGTTCGGCGACCTCCTGGTCGTCCGCTTCCCCGGCCCGGCCGCGGGACTCCGCCGCGCTGCTGGGCATGGGAACCTCACCCGCGTCGCCCCGCATCGATGCCTCGAACCCGTCCTCGCCCCGCATCGGCTCCTGGAACCCGCTCATCATCGTCCCTTTCGGTTGCCTGCGCTGAGCTGTACCCCGGGCGCGGGCGGCGCAAGCGGAATGTTCAGACCCCGAGCGCGGGGGTATCGGCCAGACATGTCCAAGGCAATGTTGACGATCCCGCACGCCGACGAGCAGCAGATCGCGAGCGCCATCGCCGACCTGGTGTCCGATCCGACCTACCCGTGTGTGGGAGCCAAGTCCGTGTTCAACCGCGGCACCGCCGACGTGGTCGTGATGGACCACCTGGCCGATCCCGACAGCACCGGCGACCTGCTGGGCCACCTGGCCCGCTTCGCGGCTGCCCATCCGCGGGTCACCGAGGCCGACGGCGGGCTGCGCCTGGCCTCGCTCGTGGTCGCGTTCCGGGAGCCGGTTCCCGGCACGGAGGCTCAGTTCGAGGAACTGCTCTGGCGCCAGCTCGCGCTCCTGCACGAAGCGGACGGTGCCGCGTGGGATCAGCGGGTGAGTGCCGACCCCGAAGACCCGCACTTCGGTTTCAGCGCTGCCGGTCGGGCGTTCTTCGTGATCGGCATGCACCCCGCGGCCTCCCGCCTGGCCCGACGCACCCCGCTGCCCGTCCTCGTGTTCAACCTGCACGACCAGTTCGACCAGCTGCGAGCGTCCGGGCAGTACCACCGGATGCGGGACATCGTCCGGCGCCGGGACACCTGCCTGCAGGGGGACGTGAACCCGATGGCGGCCGACCACGGCACCCTGTCCGAGGCCAGGCAGTACGCCGGACGCCAGGTCCCCGGCGACTGGCGCCCGCCCTATGATCTCGCCACCGGCGAGGCGAAGGAGGCCCGGTGAACCGTCTGGCACCGCAGAGCGGGGTGGGATTCCGGATGGCGGCCGGCGACGAACTGCTCGTCGTCGACCCGATGGGCGGTCAGGTGAGCGACCTGTACGCCGTCGCCGACCCCGACATCGAGGAATGGCTGTCCAGCGGACGCACCATCGACTACGCCAACAAGGTCTTCCTCACCACAGGGGACGTGCTGTACTCCAATCGCTCCAGACCCATGCTCACCATCGTGGAGGACACCTGCGGGAGGCACGACTTCACCCTCACCCCGTGCAGCCAGGAGACCTTCGACCTGCTGTACCCGGAGTTCGACGGGGCGCCTCACCCGAGCTGCCTGGCGAACCTTCACGCCGGGTTGGGCCCGTACGGGGTGGCGCTGGACAGGATCGCGACCTCGTTCAACATCTTCATGAACGTGTGGACCGACCCTGACGGAACACTCCACATCGACCCGCCCCGGTCCCGTCCCGGAGACAGGTTCCGGGTCAGGGCCGAGGCGGACCTCTTCGTCGGGCTCACCGCCTGCTCGGCGGAGAAGTCCAATGCCGGGGTGTGCAAGCCGATCGACTACCAGCTCGTCCCCGGATGACGCTCAGAACACCGGCTTGCCTCCGGTGACGCCGAGCACCGTCCCGCTGACGTAGCTCGCCTCGTCGCTGGCCAGGAACACGAAGGCCGCCGCCACCTCGACCGGATGCCCGGCCCGTCCCAGCGGGGTGTCCGAGCCGAAGCCCTCCACCTTCTCCGGTTCCATGGTCGCCGGAATGAGCGGCGTCCAGATCGGGCCGGGCGCCACCGCGTTCACCCGGGTTCCGCGCTCACCGAGTTCGCTGGCGAGGTTCACCGTGAGGTTGTTCAGGGCGGCCTTGGTCGCGGCGTAGTCCAGCAGGTGCGAGGACGGGCTGTAGGCCTGGATCGAGGTGGTGACAATGATGCTGCCGCCGTTCTCCAGGTGCCGGGCCAGGGCCTGGACGAGCCAGAACGTCGCGAACACATTCGTCGTGAAGGTCCGTTCAATCTGGCCCGACGGGAACGCCTCGAGATGGTCGTAGGCCTGCTGGAAGGCGGCGTTGGAGACCAGCACATCCAGCCCGCCCAGGTCCTCCACGACCCGTGCGGCCAGGTCGTCGCAGGCCTCCTGCGTCCGCAGGTCTGTGGGGATCAGGACGCACCGTTGCCCGGACTCCTCGACGATCCGCGCCGTCTCGGCGGCGTCGGCCTCCTCCTGGGGAAGGTAGGCGATGGCGACGTCCGCGCCCTCCTTGGCGAACACGATCGCCACGGCCCGCCCGATCCCGGAGTCACCTCCGGTGATCAGGGCCTTCTTGCCGGCCAGCCGGTCCCGGCCGACCCAGCTCTGCTGGCCGTGGTCGGGACGCGGCGTGAGGTCGGCCTCGGTGCCGGGCCACTCCTGCTGCTGCGCAGGAATGCTGCTCAGGTCTGACATCTGGTCCGCCCGGCTCACAGCGCACGACGCGGGTCGGGGCCGGGCTCCTCACCCGGCAGGTCGTCCACCAGCGGGTTGAACGGCTGACGGGGCAGACCGGGGTCGGCCCAGCCGCTCTCGCCATGACCGGCCGGCGGCTCCGCGGAGCCGACGTCACCGACGCCGGAGTCGTCCACCTTGCCCGAGTCGCCGTGGGAGGCTGCCGCGTCCTCCACGTCCGGCGTCCCCACGCCCGACCCCGGGTTGATGCTGCCGCGCCAGGCACCGGTGGCGAGCGCTTCGGACTCGATGAAGTCCTTGAAGCGCTCGAGGTCGGCCTCCGCCTGCCGCTCCACGATGTTCAGCTTGTCGGCAAGTCCCTCGAGGATCCCCTCGGGCTCGTACTCGAGGCTGAGGTGGACGCGGGTGCTGGCCCCTTCCGACTGGAAGGTGACGGCCCCGGCGTTGGTGGCCCCCTCGACAGCAGCCCAGGCGACCTTCTGGTCGGGAACCTGCTCAAGAATCTGTGCTATCCACTGGCGACGGACGCCGCCGATCTCGGCCACCCACTCCAGCCGGTCGTCGGAGAGTTGCCTGACCTGCTCGACACCCTTCATGAACCTCGGGAACTCCTCGAACTGCGTCCACTGGTTGTAGACGGTGCTGACCGGGACATCCACCAGGACGGACTTCTCAACCTTCGTCGTCATCACGCAACTCCTCGTTGTCGACTTCGCCCCGGACGGGGCGGCTCCATCGACTGACCCATACCCACCCGGCGGGAGCCCTATCGCCGTCCATCTCGCATCGGCGGGCCCGCGCTGCCGCTACGGTGAGCCTGACAGCGTGACGCCGGGGGTCCGGCACGGAAGGAGGACGGGTGCTGACCGCCCACCTCGCGCTCGATTCGGACCGCCGGATCGGCGACATCGACCGGCGGCTGTTCGGCGGATTCGTCGAGCACCTCGGACGCCACATCTACACCGGCATCTACGAGCCCGGCCACCCCACCGCCGACGACAGCGGCTTCCGCCAGGACGTCATCGACCTGGTGCGTGAACTCGGCGTCACCACCGTGCGATACCCGGGCGGCAACTTCGTCTCGGGCTTCCGCTGGGAGGACAGCGTCGGGCCCAGGGACCAGCGGCCGCGGCGGCTCAACCTCGCCTGGCACTCCACCGAGACCAACGAGGTGGGCCTGCACGAGTTCGCCGACTGGCTCGACCGGATCGGGGCCGACCTCATGCTGGCGGTCAACCTGGGGACCCAGGGCGTACTGGAGGCGCTCGATCTGATCGAGTACACCAACCTCCCCGGCGGCACCGCGCTGAGTGAGCGTCGCATCGCCAACGGGCGGCCCGAGCCGTTCGGGGTGCGGATGTGGTGCCTCGGCAACGAGATGGACGGACCCTGGCAGCTGGGTCACCGCTCCGCCGACGACTACGGCAAGCTGGCCGCCCGCACGGCGCGCGCGATGCGGCAGTTCGATCCGGATCTCGAGCTGGTGGTGTGTGGATCGTCCTCCCGCGACATGCCGACCTTCGGCCAGTGGGAGCGGGCCGTGCTCTCCCACACCTACGACGAGGTCGACTTCATCTCGTGCCATGCCTACTACCACGGCGTGGGGGGCGACAGGGCGAGCTTTCTCGCCTCCGGCGTCGACATGGACGCGTTCATCGAGGAGGTTACCGCGATCGCCGACGAGGTCGCCGCCGCCAGGGGCAGCAGCCGGCAGCTGCAGATCTCGTTCGACGAGTGGAACGTCTGGTACTTCGACGGTGCCGAGGACAAGATCACCGGCCCGGACAACTGGCCGGTGGCCCCGCGGTTGTTCGAGCGGCGCTACACGGTGCTCGACGCCGTCGTGTTCGGCGGCCTGCTGATCTCGCTGCTCAAGCACGCCGACCGCGTGGCCAGCGCGTCGCTGGCCCAGCTGGTGAACGCGATCGCCCCGATCCTGACCGAGCCGGGGGGGCCTGCGTGGCGGCAGACCACCTTCTACCCGTTCGCCACCGCCTCGCGGTTGGCCCGCGGCGCGGCGCTGCGTCCCGAGCTGGAGTCGCCCACCGTGACCACGCCCAGGTTCGGCACGGTTCCGGTGCTGGACGCGGTCGCGACCCACGACGAGGAGACCGGCCGGCTGGCCGCCTTCCTGGTCAACCGGTCCGAGTTCGACAGCCTCACCGTCACCATCGACCTCACCGGCTTCGGCGCCGTCGAGGACGCCACCGCGCACACCCTCAGCGACGACGACCTCGCGGCCTGCAACACCCTCGAGGACCCCGACCGGGTCAGGTTGCAGCCGAACGGTTCGGTGACTCTCGCCGGAACCACCGTGACCGTCGAACTGCCGCCGGTCTCGTGGACGGCGCTCGACCTGCTGCTCGGCCCCAACCCGGCCTAGGGTGGTTCCGAGACCGCGGAGGTGATGAGCGTGGCCCCTGTGCCCCAGCCCAGCGTCGAACGCATGGTGCCGGTGCCCGCGCACCCGCTGGTGGTCGGGGTGGTTCCCGGCCAGGACGCGCTGGTGCCGCTCACGGCGGCGACCTGGGCCCGGGCGCTGGGCGGGGTGCCGCTCTACTTCGCCTACGCCGACCCCGAACGGGTGGTGGACGCCGAGTTCCCGGACGGCACCGTGCGCCACTCCGACCTCGACCCGGACCGGGTCGACGACAGCTGGGAGGTCAGGGAGCAACGCATCCGTGACTTTCTCGCCCGCACCCTTACCGAACACTCGGGGCCGTGGTACTTCCGCTACCTCGCCGGCCGCCCCGACCGGGCTCTGACGCACCTGGCGCGCGCCGTGGACGCCTCCGCGATCGTCGTCGGTGCCCGGCATCCCTCAGGCGCGGAGCGGCTGCGCGAGTTCCTGGCGGAGTCGGTGGCGCTGGGCCTCAGCCGCCACCAGCACCGGCCCGTGATGATCGTTCCGGTCGCCGTCGTGGACTGGAAGGCTCCGACTCCGTGGTAGCGAAGCCGGCGATCCGCGGCCGCTGGCTCGGCCTCATCTTCGTCGGCGGCTCGGTGGGGACCGCGCTGCGGGCCGGCGTGGCGGGCAGCTTTCCCGTGGTCGTGGGGGAGTGGCCGTGGGTCACATTCTGGGTGAACCTGTCCGGGGCGCTGCTGCTGGGGGTGCTCGTGGAGGCGCTGGCCGCCACCGGACCAGACGCGGGCTGGCGGCGCGCTCTCCGCCTCGGTGCCGGGACCGGGCTGCTCGGCGGCTTCACCACCTACAGCACCTTCTCCGTCGAGGTCGTCGAACTGGCGCGGGTGGGCGCCTGGCCGGTCGCTGTCGGCTACGGGCTGGCCAGTGTGCTGGCAGGGGTGGCCACCGCCTGCCTCGGCATGTGGGGGGTCCGCAGGACCCTGGCGGGCCGCTCCGGGGCTGCGCGGTGATCGGCTTGCTGGTGGCGCTCGCGGGCGGCCTGGGGGCGGTGGCCAGGTTCCTGGTGGATGCGGTGGTGGGGCGGCTCACCCGCCGCACCGGCCTGCCGCTGGGCACCCTCGCGGTGAACGCGACCGGGTCGTTCCTGCTCGGCTGGCTGGCCGGCTGGTGGGCGCTCCACACCGGCGACCCGGGCTATCGCATCGTCCTCGGCACCGGGTTCCTCGGCGGCTACACGACGTTCAGCACCGCCAGCGTCGAGGCCGTCCGGCTGGCCAGGGCAGGGACGCGGCTGCGCGCCGGCGGGCACGCCGTGGCCACCCTGCTGCTGAGCGCCGCCGGCGCCGCCCTCGGCTTCTGGGTCGGCGCCGGGTGAGCCCGGTGGCCTAGAACCCGTGCCGGGCCCGGCTGGCCTGCTCCTGGGCGCGGAAGAGGTTGAACCGCGGCAGGAACTTGTCCCAGTCGATGGCGTGGCCGTCGATTTCCGGGCCGTCGATGCAGGCGTGCTTGCGGACCAGCTTGCCGTCCTCGGTGATCGGCACCATGCACGCGCCGCACATCCCGGTGGCGTCCACCATGATCGAGTTCAGGCTCGCCACCGTCGGAACCCCGTAGGGGCGCGTCAGGTCGGAGACCGAGCGCATCATCAGCGGCGGACCGATGGTGACGATCTCGGCGATCCGGCGGCCCTTGCCGTCCCTGGCCGCGTTGAGGAGCTCCTCCAGCGGCGCGGTCACGAAGCCCTGGACCCCGTACGAGCCGTCGTTGGTCGCGTAGATGACGTCCAGCTGGTCGCCGAACTCCGCCTGCATCCGGCCGATCCGCTCGTCCGGGCCGTCCCAGAACATCAGGTCGGCACTGCGGAACCCCGAGATCAGGGTGACGTGGTTCCCCAGCCGCAGGTGCTCGCGCATGATCGGGTACACCGGCGGCAGCCCGAGGCCGCCGGCGGTGAAGACCACCGTTGCGCCGTCGGCGTGGCGGTGCAGGTCGCTGGGGCGGCCGAGCGGGCCGGCGATGCCGGCGAGGGCGTCGCCCACCGTCATCGTGTTCATCGCCAGGGTGGTGGAACCCATCCCCTGGACGACGAGCGTGACGGTGCCGGCCTCGGTGTCCCAATCGGCCAGGGTGAGCGGGATCAACTCGCCGTCGGGCGCCGTCAGCACCCGGACGAACTGCCCGGCCCGGGCGGAGGCGGCGATCACCGGCGCCTTGATGGTGAACTCCTCGATGCCGAGGCTGAGGCGCTGCTTGGCCACGATGACCGGCAGCTCGGCAGCCGTCTCGGTGTAGTGCGCCGCCTTGACCACCCGGTCGATGATGTCGGCCGGGTCGAATTCGCCGAGCGTGCCGACGATCTCGCGCGCCGCGGACTGGCCGTCGCCGGCTGCCCGGATCGCGGTCGAGCCGCCGCGGGCGGCGTCCCCGCCGGTGTAGACACCGTGCAGCGAAGTCTCCTTCGAGCCGTCCTCGGGCTGCTCGATCGTGCCGTAGCGGGAGACCGCCAGGCGCGGCTCGGAGTCCTTGATGATCGGGTTGGCCGAGTTGCCCAGCGCCATGATCACCAGGTCGGCGTCCATCTGCTCGGTGATCCCGGTGGGCAGCGGGCTGCGGCGACCGGACGCGTCCGGCTCGCCGAGACCCATCACCTCCACGGTGGCACCGGTCACGAACCCGGTCTTGTCGTCACCGCTGAACTCGACGGGGGAGCGCAGCACCGCGAGCTCGATGCCCTCCTCCAGGGCGTGCTCGAGCTCCTCGACGCGGGCAGGCATCTCGGCCCGGGTGCGCCGGTACACGATGGTGACCTGGCCGCCCAGCCTGCGGGCGGTGCGGGCGGCGTCCATCGCGGTGTTGCCGCCGCCGATGATCAGCACCTGCTTGCCGCGGACGGTGGGCAGCGGGGTCTCGCGCTCATCCTTGTGGGCCTGCATCAGGTTCACCCGGGTGAGGAACTCGTTGGCGCTCATCACGTTCAGCAGGTGCTCGCCCGGCACGTTGAGGAACCGGGGCAGGCCCGCCCCCGAGCCGACGAAGACCCGGGCGAAGCCGGCCTCCTTCAACTGCTCGATGGTGGCGGTCTTGCCGACCACGAAGTTGGTGACGAACCGGCCGCCCAGCAGCTTGATCTTGGCGACGACGTCGTCGATCAGCTGGTTGGGCAGGCGGAACTCGGGGATGCCGTACCGCAGCACGCCGCCGAGCTCGTGGAAGGCCTCGAAGACGGTGACCGGGAACCCCTCCTCGGCCAGCAGGTAGGCGGTGATCAGGCCGGACGGGCCGGAGCCGACGATCGCCACAGGGGGCTTGGTGGCCAGCAGCCACGGGTCGCGGACGTGTGCGAACCGGCGGGTGGTGGCGTCGGGGTCGGCCACCTTCTCCCACTCCGGCAGGAACCACTCCAGCTGTCCGATGGTCATCGCCTGCTTGTGGATGCACATTCCCTGGCACTGCAGTTCCTGCGGGCAGACCCGCCCGGTCACGTTGGGCAGCGGGTTGCAGGACTCCAGCAGCTCCAGCGCCTCCTGGAACTTGCCGTTCCCGATCAGCTCGAACATCTGCGGGATGTGGATCCGCACCGGGCAGCCGCCCTGTGGTTCCCGGTGGCCCTTCAGCAGGACGCCGAGCTCGCACGGTGCCTCGGCGCACTGCTTGTCGCGCAGCGCCTCCAGCCAGACGAACAGTTCGACGTCGCGCCGGGTGTAGCCGAGGTCGCGGTAGCCCAGGTAGCCCTTGTTGACTAGCTCGAAGTCCTCGCTGCGGTCCTCGGGCTCACGGATGTAGGGCGGGATCGCCGAGCCGGCCGGCCAGTTCTGGGACAGCCCCGCGAACATCGGGTAGCGGTCGGACAGGTGGGCGTCCAGCGCCCGGACGAAGGCCCGCTTCTTGCCGATCGGCAGCCGCCACAGGAAGCGCATGAGCACCCGGCTGGCGTCGTCGTCGCGGGACAGCGCCTCCCACAGCCCGACGGTGAACTCCGCGGAGAGCTCCGGCTGCCGGAACTCCCAGGCGACCGCCTCCATGCCGTCGGCGGTGAACAGCTCACGGAAGGCGCGGGGGTCGGCGGTCAGCCGCCGCTCCAGCAGCCCCAGCTGGTTGATGAAGGAGATGGTGGTCATCGGATGATCTCCGCGTCGCAGGTGGCCTTGACCCGGGCGATCCGGGCCTCCAGCTCACCGGTGATGGCCACCGTCTCGAGGCTGCCGGCGCGCATCCGTCCAACGGTCTTGGGGGCCCCGTCGACCACCACCGTGGCCTTCTCGAACAGCTGCGGCAGTTCCTGGTAGCAGGTGGCGCAGTCGTTGCACTGCGCGAGGTCCTCCGGATCCAGCCAGATCGGACGCTCCGCCGTCGCGACCGGGGCCGCGGTGTCGGCCGGGGCCGCCAGGGCGGTGGGTCCGGCCAGGCCGAGCTGCAGCGGGCCACCGACCGGCGCCACGCTGGCGGTGGCGAGGTCGGCCATCGCCTGGGCGATGGTGTCCAGCGACGACTCCCTGTCGGCGACGGCTTCGGCGTACCTGGCGGCCAGTGCGTCGACCTCGCTGCGGTGCTGCGCGGTGAGCAGGGCCTCGGACTGCCCGGCGAGGAACTGCAGGGTCAGCCAGTGCCGCTTGCGGTCCTCGACCAGCGCCACGATCGCCGGGGAGCAGGCCATCCGCACCAGCTGCTTGCGCTTGTCGGTGGTGTAGACGAACGGGATCTTTCCGGCCCGCTGCTCCATGGGCAGCTCGACATACTCGACGATCGGGATCGCGGCCGCCTCCTCGTGCACCGCCAGCCAGCGGTACTGCTTGGCGAACCGGACCTCGCCGAGCGCGAAGTCGGCAGGGGTGAGGGGCATGGTGAGCAGCTGGAGGTTCCTCGACTCGTCGAGGTAGTCCAGCGTCGTGGTGGTCCACAGCTGGTCGGGATCGGGGTTCCCGGCCAGGCTGAACCGCTCCGGCAAGGTGGCGCCGCGCCGGGGGTCGTGGACGAAGAGCGGGCTCATCCGGCTCTCCACCGCCATCCGCGACCGCGCGTTGGCGAGGTCTTCCGGCATGCCGTTCTCGGTGTCGCAGGGGGCGTAGCTGATCATCAGGGCGGCGCCCTGGGTGAAGCTCAGCATGTCCGCGGCAGCACGCAGGAAGTGGCCGTGGTAGGCGGTGGCGGTCGAGCAGACGAAGACGCCGGGGTGGAAGGCCGCCAGCAGGCCGAGCTCCTTGCGGGTCTCCTGCTTGCCGCCGTGCGCGGCGCCGTAACGGGCGAGGTCGGCGTCCTGGCCGGGGAAGCTGGCCGTCGAGGCCTGGCCACCGGTGTTGGAGTAGCCGCCGGTGTCGAGAACGAGCGACTTGATCGGGGTGCCGCCGGCCAGCACCCGCGACATCGCGCCGAAGCCGATGTCGAAGGCGGCGCCGTCGCCACTGATCGTGAACACGGACGGAACCAGTGCCCGCTCCTCGGGGGTGAAGTCCCGCCACGACAGGGTGCGCAGCGCCGCGTCGTGCTGGGCGGGCTGGTAGCTGCCGGTCAGTTCGAGCTTCGCCACCCGCATCGCCCTGACCTCGTCGACCAGCCCGGACACGAGGCCCTCGTAGATGCCGACGGCCAGCGGCTGGGCGTCCTGGAACAGGCCGTTGACCCACGGGTCGAGGTACGGCGAGAACGGCATGGTCGACGCGTACACGCTCGAGCAGCCGGTCGAGTTGGCGATCACCGCCGGGGCGGGACCGTTGCCGGTCGGGCCCGACTCGTAGAGGTAGATCCGGTTCTCCAGCTCGGTGATGGAGCGGTTGATCCGGTCGGCTCGCGGGCTGCCGGCCGGCACCGACGCCAGCAGGGTGTGGAGTCGTTCCACGGTGGCGTCGAGTTCGCGCAGGTGCGCCTCCCGACGGCTGGAGCCGAGGTTGTGCGACAGCGAGGTCAGCAGGTGGATGGCCGTCACCTCACCGCAGCCGCGGCAGGCGCCGTGACCGCCGGTCATCGAGTAGTAGCTGTCCCGGCTGAGCAGGACCCGCTTGATGTCGCCGGCCGGGTCGGTGGCTCCGGCGACCAGCCGGGCCGGGGTGTCGGGCAGCTGGGTGAGCCGCTCGAACCGGGTCTCCAGCATGCCCAGCAGGACGTCGTCCTGGTCTGCCGAGGTGAGCGCGTCCGGCCCGCACACCTCGATGCACTGCAGGCAGCCGGTGCACTTCCAGGGGTCGACGACCGCCGAGAACAGCGCGCCGGTGCCCGGTGCCTCCTTCTCCATCGCGTCGAACAGCGGACGGGTGCGCGCCACCGGGAAGGCGGCGACCTGGCTCACGACGTCCTCGAGGTGCTTGGCCAGCACCCGCTTCGGCGGCAGGGCGGCCGTCGCGGCTTCGACAACAGCGGCGAAGTCCTCCGCCGCGGGCTCGGCGACCAGCAGCCGGCGGACTTCCGCGGCCCATTCGGTGACGAGTTCACGCAGCCGGGCCCTGGCGGTCTCCGGCAGGTCGGTGGCGTCGATCGCCACGTGCAGCAGGTCGCCGATCTCGTGACCGGTGTTGGGGATCGCGTTGTCGGGGCAGGCGAGGGCGCACTCCATGCACGCGGTGCAGGAGGCGGCGTCGAAGATCGGCACGGTGCGGCGGAACAGGCCCTTGTTCTTGACCGCCGCGGTGCCGACCGGCATGAACATGCCGGTGCCGGGCAACACGGGCGCCTCGTCGATGGTGCCCTCGCGGAACGGCCGCGCCATGATCTCGTCGTAGTAGGCGGGGTCGAACAGGCCGGTGGTCCTGGACTGGTTCACGGCGGGGGTCATCAGCTGCGACAGCGAGGGCCTGGCTGCAACCGCGGTCCGGCCGGCTTCGGCCTCGGCGAACTCGGCAGTCGTGTAGTCGATCAGCACAGCCTTCATACCGTCGCGGATCACTGCCATGTTGGCCTCGACCACGGACTGGCCCTTGCGACCGAACTTCTTGGCGAGCTCGGCCTGGACTCCTGCTTCCATCTCCTGCGGGGAGGCGCCCTTGGCGACCCGGTCGACGTGGCCGATGATCGCCCCGATGAAGGCCATGCCCATCATCCGGGTCTCCAGCTCGGGGTTCGGGGCGTGGGTGCGGGCCACCGCGAAGGCGTCCAGCACCAGGAGCCGGATGCCGCGCTCGCGGATCGCGCGGCGGGCGTGCGCAGGCAGTTCCGCCCACACGTCGAGCGGCTGCCGGCTGGACTGCAGGATGAGGGTGCCGCCCGCGACCAGGCCCTTCAGCGGGTTGGTGTGGGAGAACACCTGGTGGTCGGGCGCCACCACCACCTCGACGTCCTCGAGCTCGGCGTTGGTGATGAGCACCGGCTCGGGGGACAAGGTGATGTAGTAGTTGGTCGGCGCGCCGGACTTCTCCGACCCGTACTTCGGGGCCGACTTGGAGTGCATTCCGAGCATTCCCGAGAGGATGTCGGTCAGCAGCTTGCCGGTCGCGATGGTGCCGTACCCGCCGACCGAGTGGAACCTGATCCGCAATGCCTCCGCCGGCAGCACCGGCGGGTTCGGGCCGGTCTTGAGCGCCATCAGCTCGGTCTCGGGGTAGGCGGCGCGCATCCGGTCCTGGATCGCCGCGACCGCGGGGGTGGGGTTCTGGATGAAGAACTGGGAACCGAGGTAGACCAGCGGCGCACCGCCCTGCGAGGCCATGTTCTCGAAGGCGGCCACCAGGTGCCGCGGCTGCACGTCGTGGCCGCCGAGGCCGAAGATGGCAGTGGTGAGGCGCGGGAACAGCCGCGCGTGGTACAGCGCCTGGGTGACGAGCCTGGTCAGGGCGGTGTCGTCGGAGCGCTCGAGGACGGTGACGGCCTTGGCGTTGCCGATCGCGGCTACCAGCTCCTCCTCGGGGAACGGCTGCAGCAGCTTGACCGAGACGACGCCCACCTTGAGGCCCTGCGAGCGCAGGTAGGGCAGGACGGCGCGCACGTCGTCGGTGATCGAACCCATGCCGACCATCACGTACTCGGCATCGGCGGTGTCGTACGCCTCGACGGGGGAGTAGCTGCGACCGGTGAGCTCGCCGTACTCCGCCATCGCCTGGCGCACCAGAGCCGGCACGGCGGCGGCGAAGTGGGTGCGGTGGTCGGCGGCACCGGCCTGGAAGTCGGGCTGGTTCTGGACCGGACCGGTCAGGCCGGGGTTGTGCGGGTCGACCAGTGCGGGGACGAGCTGACGGGTGCCCTTGGCCCAGGCGCCGCGCCACTGCCGACGCCACTGGGCGTGCAGGGTCCCGGGGACCCAGGCGAGGGTGCGGTCGACCAGGTCGCCGGCGTCGTCGGCCTCGATCTGCTCGGCCATCACGGCCAGCTGCGCGCGCAGCGCCTCGAGGTCGGCGGGCTCGAACTCGGCGGCGTGGCGCTCGAGGTAGGCGGTCAGCTGGAAGACGCGTCCCTTGGCACCGAAGAGCAGGTCCTGGGCGACGGTGGGGCACGGGATGCGGCCGGCGGGGTCGCCGAGGTAGGTGCGCAGCAGTTCCGGCTCAGGCAACGACACCTCGCTCATCACGTGGCTGGTGGCGAACCCGTCCATGGCGTTGGCAACCGGGATGAGCGACAGGGCGGACGTCCGGTAGGAGATCGCCGCGAGGTCGGCGGCCTCCTGTGGGTTCGAGCCGAACAGGATGGTGTAGCCGGTGGGGAGCATCGCGTAGATGTCGTCGTGGCCCGCCATGACGTTGAGGGAGTGCTTGGTCACGACCCGGGCGGCGACGTGCAGGACGAAGCCGCCGATCTTCTTGCCGACGGTGACGTAGTGCGACTCGAGGCCGTACAGGATGCCCTGGCTGGAGGAGGCGTTGGAGATGAAGTTGCCGCCGGTGAGCGCCGCGCCGAGGGCGCCGCTCTGGGCGGAGTGCTCACCCTCGGTCTCCACGAAGAAGGGGTGCCTGCCCCAGACGTTCAGCTGGCCCTCGGCCCGCGCGGCCTCGAACAGCTCGGCGATCTCGGTGGAGGGCGTGATCGGGTAGCCGATGACCCCGCCGCACACGTGCTTCATCACGTGGGCGATCGCGCCGTTGCCGTTGATGACTTCGCTGATACCGGGGAACCGGGGAGAGGGGGTCATGACTCGTCCTGTCAGGCTGCGTGCTCACCACACACGTCCGATGTGTCTGGTCTCTACGCAATCTTGCCCCCATCAGGGGACGGACGGGCCCTTTCGAATTAAGTGCACGAAAGTGGCGCCAATTTCTTTATCGGCACCACTTCCGCGCAGAAATCGGAACCGTCAGCGGAACGCCTGCTCGTAGACCTCGCGAAGCTCGGGGCTGGTCGGGCCGGAGACTCCACACAGCGCGATCTCGAGCGCAGCCTCGGCCGGGTCGAGGTCCGCAGCGGCGATCAGGTAGTCCTGCCCGACCGCGAACTCGAAGGCTGAGAAGTCGCCCTCGCCCAGTTCGGGCCGGTCGATCTCGACGAGAGTACCGGGTTCGCCGCGGAAGACATGGGTCACCGTGAGGGTGATGGTGTCGGCGGCCACCTCGCTGACCGCACCCTGGAAGGCCAGCGGCAACGGGGCGAGCAGGTCGGGGGTCAGCACGGGGCAGGCGCCGGCGGCCATCCCGCCGTCGCCGGCGGGCAACACCAGGCGGGTGGCGCTGGTCGCCGCCGGGGTGAGCGCCGACACCGCGACGAACGCCGCGGCGGCCAGGGCGGCGGTTCCGCCCAGTCCGACCAGCAGCGGTCGTCGCGGTGCCCGCCGGGGGGCGGCGGCAGAGGGCTGGGAGTTGGTGAGGTTAACCATGCGGGTGATCCGATCGTCAGGAAGCGGGACGAGGGAGGCGGCAGGGTCGGCGGCCCGCAACATGGCCCTCAGGTCGTCATCGGGTTCGTCGTGGTGCTTCACCTGTGCTCCCTCCTGTCACCCTGCCTATGTCCGCCGGCCGCGGTGGTCTTTCCGAGTTCCTCCCGCAACCGGCGTTTGGCGCGGTGCAGCCGGATTGCCGCGGCGTTCGGGCTCACCCCGAGGACGGTGGCGATCTCGCCGGTGTCGAGTTGCTCCCAGGCCCACAGCCGCAGTACCTCGGCGTCGTCCTTCCGCAGCCTGGCGAAAGCCTCGTGGAGGGCGGCGTGGTCGGGGTCGTCGGCAGGGCCCTGCACCACCTGCGGCCGCTCGAGAGCACGCAACCGCCCGACCAGGCGTCCCCGGCGCCGCCGCGCCCGCTCGGCGTTGGCGAGGCAGTTGCGGGCGACCACGTACACCCACGGCAGCGGGTCTGCCGGCAGGTCGTCCACCCGTCGCCAGCAGACCATCAGCACCTCGGCGAAGGCCTCCTCGGCAGTGTCGGCGTCGGTTCGTCGGGCGAGGTAGCGGCGCACCGGTTCGGCGACCTCGCGCACGAAGGCGTCGAAGCTGCGCTGGTCGATTCCCGGCACGGTGCTCACCTCCCCACATGTCCGGCTCCACCCCGGATGTTTCACCCGTTCCCGACAGCCTGCAAGCCGCCGCGCACGCCCGACGTGCCAGACTGCTGAACCGGAGAGAAGGAGTAGAACCATGCAGCAGCGACCCCTCGGCCGGACCGGACGCCAGGTTTCCGCGATCGGGCTCGGCACCTGGCAGCTCGGTGCGGACTGGGGAGCGGTGGATCCGTCCGACGCCCGGGACGTGCTGGTCGCGTCGGCGTCCGACGGCGTGACCCTGTTCGACACCGCCGACGTTTACGGTGACGGCCGCTCCGAGAGCTTCATCGGCGAGTTCCTGACCGGTCGTCCCGGGCACGGCGTGACGGTCGCCACCAAGATGGGACGCCGGGTCGCCCAGGAGGCGGCGAACTACACCCCCGAGAACTTCAGGGCGTGGACCGCCAGGTCACGGGCGAACCTTCGGGTGGAGACCCTCGACCTGGTCCAGCTGCACTGCCCGCCGACCGAGGTGATCACCGACGACACCACCTACCAGGCACTGGACGCGCTGGTCGACGACGGCGTCATCGCTGCTTACGGCGTGTCGGTGGAAACCTGCGCCCAGGCGCTGGCGGCGATCGACCACGGCGTCACGAACGTGCAGATCATCCTCAACCCGTTCCGGCTCAAGCCGCTCGACGAGGTACTGCCGGCGGCGCAGGCGGCGGGGGTGGCGATCTTCGCCCGGGTGCCGCTGGCCTCCGGGTTGCTGTCGGGCCGCTACACCCGCCAGACCCGGTTCCCCTCCAACGACCACCGCACCTACAACCGGCACGGCGAGTCCTTCGACCGCGGCGAGACCTTCTCCGGCGTCGACTTCGAGGTGGGGCTCGCGGCCGCTGCCGACCTGGCACAGGCCCTGCCGCCTGAGGTGTCGTTGCCGGCCGCCACCCTGGCCTGGATCGCGTCCCGGCCCGGGGTGACCTCGGTCATCCCTGGTGCCCGCAACGCGGCGCAGGCCAGCGCCAACGCTGCCGCGGGCGCGCTGCTCGACGGCGACTTCGACCTGGCAGGCTTCGACGCGAAGGTGCAGGAGGTCTACGACGCCCGGCTGCGCGCGGCCGTCCACCACCTCTGGTAGGGGCGGGCTACGCCAGCGCGGTCAGGTCGGCTGCCCGGTTGACCCAGGTCGAGGTCACCACCATGCCCACCTTCTGGTAGAGGCCGAGCGCCCCGGTGCGCGAGTCGGTGCTCAGCTCGGCGACCACCCCGCCGTGCCGGCGTCCGGTGGCGAAGGCATCGACCAGCAGCGCCTGCGCCAGGCCACGGCCCCGCAGGTCGCGACGCACGGCCAGCCTGGCGACGTAGGTGACCTCGCCCGCCAGCTGGAGCACCGCGACCCCGCCCACCGCACCCGCCGGGTCGACTACCACGCGCAGCTGCCACGGCTCGAACCCAGGGCGCTGCAGGACGGCGGCAGTGAAGTCCTCGAAGGACTCCCGCGGCCGCACCGACCATTCCAGGAAGGCGTCCTCCAGCACGTCGTGGACGGCGGGCAGCTCGTCGGCCCGCGCCTGCCGCAGCGAGAACCCGTCCGGCAGGTCGCGGTCGGGGATCTCCTGGCCGGGGGGCAGCTGCAGCACCCAGCTCTGCCAGCGGACGCGGTAGCCCAGCGCCGCCATCAGCCGGTCGCCGGGGGAACCCTGGGGCGTCGGCATGCCCACCTCGCGCGACCCCACCCGCCGGCCGAGGTCACGCAGCCAGGCCGCCAGCCAGGTGCCGATACCGCGGCCCCGCCAGTCGGGGTGGACGGCGGCGTCGGCCCGGTCGGCGCCCATCAGCTCGGCGTACCCGATCAGCCGCTCGCCGTCCAGCACCCCGATCGACCGCTCGGTGAGGTTGTGGCTCGGCTTCGACCAGTCGGCCACGATGTCGGCCTCCTCGATCTCCACCGAGCCGAGGTCGGCCAACTCCTGGGCCGCCATCAGTTCGTGGACAGCACGGGCATCGGCACGGGTCAGCGGCCGCGTCACGAGGCCATCGGGAAGGACCATCCGGCCATGCTGCCACAGCGTCGCCGTGGCGTGCTCAGGCTGCGGTGGTGACCGCCTCGTCGGCCGGGTGGCCCAGCCGCCGGAGCACAGCGAAGGAGGTAGCGGCGATCACGGCGGCGATCGCCGCAGCAACCACCACCACCACGAACCCGCCGTGGTAGCCGCCGGCGTCGATCGCCGACCCGGCGAGGCTGGAGCCGATGGCCACGCCGATACCGATGCCGGTGCCCATCCAGGCCAGGCCCTCGGTCAGCCGTTCGGGTGGCGCCAGCTGACCGATCAGGGTGTTGCCGTTGATCAGGGTCGGCGCGATAGTGACGCCGACCGCCAGCCCGACGATGCCGAGGAACAGGACGCTGTCCACGGCGAGCAGGCCGAGGCTGGCCACCAGCAGGCCCAGCACGCCGACCAGGAAGCGCAGGGGGAGGGGAGATCCCCACAGCCGGGACCCGTACGCGAAGCCTGCGATCGCCGACCCGAGCGAGAACACGGCGAGCACGAGGCCGGCGGCGGTCCGGGCGTCGAAGGCCGTGGCAGCCGCGACGACGCTGATGTCGATGGCACCGAAGACCGCGCCGATCAGCAGGTTCACCCCGACCACCGCACCGACTCCGGGAACCAGCAGCACGAAGCGTTCCCGCAGGCCGCGGCCCGCGGTGGCCGGACGTGGCAGCACCGGGGGCTCGGTGGCCCGCTGGGAGTAGAACAGGGCGGCGCCGAGCAGCGAGAGCACCACGGGCAGGACCAGCCCGGCGGCCGGGTGGACGAGGGTCGACAGCGCGGTGGCGACGACCGGCCCGACCACGAAGGTGATCTCGTCGAGGGTGGACTCCAGCGAGAACGCGGTGTGCAGCTGCCGGTGGTCGGTGGTGACGTGATTCCAGCGGGCACGGACCAGCGCACCCGGCGCACCGCCCGTGGCCCCGCTGAGCATCGCGGGCAGGAACAGGGTCCAGACCGGGAGCTGGGCGACGGCGAAGACCACGAGCAGGGTCAGGCTCGCGGCGCTCACCAGCACCGCCGGTACCATCACGCGGCGCTGACCGAACCTGTCGACGAGGTTCGACAGCGCGGCGGTGCCGACCGCCCAGCAGAAGGCGTTGGCAGCTGCGAGCGCGCCGGCAAGCTCGTAACTGCCGTACAGGCCGGAGACCATCAGGACGAGGCCGATGCCCATCATCGCGCCGCCGGAGCGGGCCAGCAGGCCGGCTGAGGAGAACTGCCAGGCGCCCGGAATCCGAAGGATGTCGAGGTACGAGCGCATCCGCTCATTCTCGCACGCCGGGGCGCCCTGCCCTGACACGATTCAACCTACGAGCGCCGCCGATCGCTCCCACAGGGCCGCGGCCAGCGCCGGATCGTCCGCCTGCGGGTTCGTCCGCGCCTCCCGCCGCCGGTAGAAGTACCGGCCGGAAGGGAAGTCGACCCCCGGCGTCGCCTCGGCGAGGAAGACCAGGGTGTCGGCGCCGGTGTCGGCCGAGGCGAACAGCAGCTTCGCCAGCGGCCAGCGATACGCCCAGGCAACGGGGCCGCGCTCGGTGGTGGCGAACCGGGAGGCGATCACCCCGGGGTGGAACGCGGCCGAAGCCAGCCCCTGGGCGCCGTAGCGGCGGTCCAGCTCCCTGGTGTGCAGTACCTGGGCGAGCTTGCTGTCGCTGTAGGCGCGCATCATGCGGTAGCGCCGGGCGTTGTCGAGGTCTGCCAGGTCGATCCGGCCGCCGTGGTGGGCACCGCTGGAGGTGGCGATCACGGTCGCCCGACTGGCCAGCAGGGTGGGCAGCAGCAGGTCGGTCAGCAGGAAGGGCGCCAGGTGGTTGACCTGGAAGGTCAGCTCGTGACCGTCCTCCGTCACCCTGCGACGCGAGGTGGCGAGACCGGCGTTGTTGGCCAGCACGTCGATGCGGGGGTAGTGCCGCAGCAGGTCAGCGGCGAGCCGGCGGACCTGGGCCAGGCTGGCGAAGTCGGCGATCCGGTGGTCGGCGCCCAGTTCGTCGGCGACCGCCGCCGTCCGTTCCGGGGAGCGGCCCACCACGACGACCTGGTGGCCGTCCCGGGCGAGGCGGCGAGCGGCAGCCTCGCCGATGCCGCCGCTGGCCCCGGTGATGATGATGACCCTGGACTCGGCCACGGGCGGTTCGGTCGGCTAGAGGTCGACTGCGCCGTGTTCGCCGCTGGCAGGCGGGTCACCGGTGACGGCAGCCTTGGCCAGCCCGAGCACGCGCATGACGGGGTTCCCGCCGTCCCAGTACTCACCTGTGCGGACGGTGACGTCGAGGATCACGTTCTCGGGATCCTCCGGCTCCCCGGCGTACGCCTGGGTGAGACGGTCCCACAGCTCGCGCTTGGCCTGCAGATCGCGGTCGACGCTGCCGGTGCCCGAGAAGGACAGGTAGGTCCCGCCGTCCATGATGGAAAGGTTGACCTGCTGCCCCTCAGCCTGGGCTGTGACCTCGTTGGACTCCTGGGTGATGAACCGGAACACCCAGTCGTCGTTCTCCTGGATGGTCATCGGGCGGCTCACCAATGAGCCGTCGTCGGCGACGGTGGTGAGCATCGCGAAGCGTTGCCCGGCCACCAGCTTGCGGAGTTCCTCGGCGTGTTCGGTGGTCATCCATGACCCCTTCCGGTTGGTCGCGAGTCTTCAGCCTAGGAACGCCGTCCAAACCGGACGGGGGTACCTCGCGACCTTGACTGATTCGAACAGACGTTCGAAGATGGATGGGTGTCAGTAGCTGCCGAACTGCCCGCGGGTGAGGTCCTGCAGCAGCTGCGCGCCCGGACGGCCCCGGCCAGGGCCCAGCACCTCGTCCCCGTCCCTGTACCGCTGGCGCGGCTCCTGCCGGAGGGCGGCCTGCGGCCCGGTTCCGCCTATTCGGTAGCAGGGGGAGCGCTGCTGCTCGCGCTGCTCGCCGAACCGTCGGCAGCCGGGTCGTGGTGCGGCGTGGTGGGGATCCCCGAGTTGGGGACGGAGGCTGCCCGCAGCGCCGGGGTGGCGCTGGACCGGCTGGCTCTCGTGCCTCACCCGGGTGAGCGCTGGTTGTCGGTGGTGGCTGCCCTCGCCGAGGTGCTGCCGGTGGTCGCCGTCCGGCCGGGTTCCAGGGTGCGGGAGGCCGACGCCGCCCGGCTGGCAGCCCGGCTGCGGGAGCGGTCCACAGTCCTGCTGGTGTGCGGTGACTGGCCCCGCGTCGAGGCCTCCCTCGGCCTGCGGGATGGCCGCTGGGCCGGCCTCGGGCAGGGCCACGGCCACCTGTCCGGACGCGAGGTCGAGGTGGCTGTCACCAGCCGTCGCACCCCGGCGCCGCGTACCGTCCGGCTGCGGCTGCCCGACCACACCGGACGGTTGTCGGTTCCTGTCCCGACCGCTGCGACGGGACTGAGGGCGGCGGGCTGATGCCCGCCGTGGTGGCACCCACGCGGTGCCTCGTCCTGTGGTTCCCCGACTGGCCGGTGACCGCCTGGCAGCGAGCAGAGGACGTGCCGGCAGCCGGCCCGCTCGCGATCGTGGAGGCCAACCAGGTGCTCGCCTGCTCTGCCGCCGCCCACGCCGAGGGCGTCCACGCCGGGCAGCGTCGCCGCGAGGCCCAGTCCCGGTGCCCCGACCTGACGGTGGTGGCTGCCGACCCGGTCCGCGACGAGCGGCAGTTCGCCCCGTTGGTCGACAGAGTCGAGCAGGTGGCCCCCGGGGTGCAGGTGATCCGCCCGGGCCTGGCCACCCTGCGGGTGCGCGGCCCGGCCAGGTACTACGGCGGGGAGCCTCAGGCGGCCGCGGCCGTGCTCGGCTCGGTCGGCGAACTCGGTATCCCCGATGGCCGCGCCGGCATCGCCGACGGCATCTTCACCGCCGAGCAGGCAGCCTATGACGCCGACCCGGTGCTGGTGGTGCCGCCCGGTGCTGCTGCCGACTATCTGGCCCGCTGCCGGTCAGCCGGCTGGGCGACCCCGACCTGGTCGGGTTGTTGCCCCGGTTGGGGATCCGCAGGCTCGGCGACTTCGCGGCGCTGGACGCGGGCAGCGTCCGCGACCGGTTCGGCGAGCGCGGTGTGCGGTTGCACGCCCTGGCCGGCGGGCTGGACTCGCGTCCGGTGACGGCCAGGGTCCCCCCACCGGTATTGACGCGGCAGGTCGGCTTCGAGCCGCCGCTGACCCTCGTCGAGCAGGTCGCGTTCAGCGTCAGGGCGACGGCTGAGGAGTTCATAGCGGGCCTGGCTGCCGCCAACCTCGTCTGCACCGAGTTGCTGGTGCACCTGACCGCCGAGGAGGGGGAGCACAGCGAGCGGGTCTGGCTGCACCCAGCCTGCTTCGACGCTGCGGCGGTGGTGGACAGGGTGCGCTGGCAACTCCAGGCAGCTGCCGGCACCACCATCGGCAGTGGCGTGGTGCGGGTCCGGCTGGAACCGGTGGCGGTGGACGGGCTGGCCGGCCACTCCCCGGGGCTGTTCGGCCCCGGCGCCGACGAGAAGGTGCACCACGTGCTGTCGCGGGTGCAGGCGATGCTCGGGCACGAGGGCGTCCTCACCCCGGTGGTCGGCGGCGGCCGGTGGCTGGCGGAGCGGCAGGTGCTGGTGCCCTGGGGTGACCGTGCGGTGCTGCCGCAGCCGGCCGACCGGCCCTGGCC
>JAEYNS010000144.1 GCA_023412435.1 Actinomycetes bacterium
ACGAGTTCCATCACGATGTAGGGCACCTGGACGCTGGTCGCGGGGTCGGGCTCCTCGCCGGTGTCGTCGGTGAGCACGGTGGTGGGCGGCGACGTGATGACGGTCGGCGCCGCCGCGGCGAGGGTGGCCGTGGCGGGGGCGGGGACCGGGCGCGGCGCCCTGGCGAGCACGTCCTGGCCGGCCAGCAGCCGTCCGATGTCGGCTCGCATCGCCGCGGCGGTCTGGTAGCGGTCGGCCGGGTCCTTGGCCAGCGCCTTGAGGACGATGGCGTCCATCCCCGGCGTGATCATCGGGTCGATCTGGCTGGGCGGGACGGGGGCCTCGCGGACGTGCTGGTAGGCGACGCTGACCGGGGAGTCGCCCTGGAAGGGCGGACGTCCGACCAGCAGTTCGTAGAGAAGGCAGCCGGCGGAGTAGATGTCGCTGCGGGAATCCACGGTCTCGCCGCGGGCCTGCTCCGGCGACAGGTACTGGGCGGTGCCGATCACCGCCGCGGTCTGCGTCATCGTGGCGGACGTGTCGGCGACGGCGCGGGCGATGCCGAAGTCCATCACCTTGATCTGCCCGGCCCGGGTGAGCATCACGTTGGCCGGCTTGATGTCGCGGTGGACGATGCCGGCCTTGTGGCTGTTGTTCAGCGCTTCGAGGACGCCCTGGGTGAACTCCAGCGCCTTCTCGGGCTGGATCTGGCGGCCGGTGCGCAGCAGTTCGCGCAGCGTGTGGCCGTCGACGAGTTCCATCACGATGTAGGGCACCTGGACGCTGGTCGCGGGGTCGGGCTCCTCGCCGGTGTCGTAGACGGCGACGATGTTGTGGTGGTTCAGCCCGGCGGCGGCCTGGGCCTCGCGGCGGAAGCGGGCCTGGAAGGTCGGGTCGGTGGCGAGGTCGACGCGGAGTTGCTTGATCGCGACGTCGCGCCCCAGCCGAAGGTCACGGGCACGCCGGACCTCAGCCATGCCACCGCGTCCCAACAGGCTGCCAAGCTCGTACCGGCCGCCAAGCAGCGTCGGCTCGTCAGTCATCAGGTCTTCCTTTCCGCGCGGAGCCGCTGCGCGGGCCGCGTCCGCCCCCCATTGTTCCCCACCCTCGGCGTGGGAGCCCAAACCCTCACCGGACGGCCTCGATCACGGACCTGGCGATCGGGGCCGCCAGAATGCCCCCGGCGATGTCGGTGGCAGGGATCTCGGCGTCCTCGATGAAGACGCAGACGGCGAGGTCGAGTTCCTCGGCGAAGGCGACGAACCAGGCGTACGGGCGCCGCTTCTCGTCGGTCACCGCAGTACCGGTCTTGCCGCCGACGGTGAGCCCGTCGACCTGGGCGCGGCGGCCGGTGCCGTTCTCGACAACCGAGACCATCATGTCCCGCAGCTCGGCGGCGACGACTTCGCTGACCGCTGTGGAGGGCTGCCGGGGCCGGGCCTGGCTGATCACCGCCAGGTCGGCGGAGAGCACCCGCTCGACGAGGTAGGGCTCCATCACGATGCCGTCGTTGGCCACCGCGGCCGCGACCATCGCCATCTGCAGCGGGCTGGCGGCGACGTCGAAGGCGCCGATCGCGCTCATCGCGGTCTGGGCGGCGTCCGGCTCCTCGGGGAAGCGGCTGGCGGCGGAGCCGATCTCGTCGAGGAACTGGTCGCCGAAGCCGAACCGCTCGGCCTGCTCCCGCAGCGCGTCGGCGCCCAGCTCGGCGCCGAGCCGCGCGAAGCCGGGGTTGCAGGACACCTCGAGGGCACGGGTCAAGGTGACCTCGTTGCCGCCGCAGTTGCCCCTGATCACCACCGACGAGCCGGGCAGCTTGTAGGCGGTGGCGTCGATCGTGTCGTCGGCGGACCTCCCCGCCTCGAGGGCAGCGGCGGCGGTGATCAGCTTGAAGGTGGACCCGGGCGGATAGATCTCACGGGTGGCCCGGTTGGCCATCGGACGGGAGGCGTCGTCGTTCAGCTTCTCCCACGCCTTCCGCGAGGCCTCGAGGTCGTGGCTGGCGAGGTCGTTGGGATCGAAGCTCGGGCTGGTCACCAGCGCCTTGATGGCACCGGTCGAGGTGTCGAGCGCGACGACCGCACCCTTGCGGCCGTCCAGCCCCTTCCAGGCGGCGCGCTGGGCCCTGGCGTCCAGCGTGGTCTCCACCGAGGCGCCCTTCGGGGTGGCCCCGGTGAGGATGTTGATCAGCCGGTCGAGGAACTGCGAGTCGTCCACCCCGATCAGCTGCTCGGAGAACGACCGCTCCAGGCCGGACGAGCCGAAGATGTAGCTGTAGTAGCCCGTCACCGGCGCGTAGAGCTTGCCGGAGGGGTAGCTGCGCTGGAACTTGAAGCGGTCCTTGACCGGTTCGGAGATCGCGATCGGCGAATTGCCGACCATGATCGGGCCGCGGTCCTGGGCGAACCGTGCGTCGCTCACCCTGCGGTTCTCGGGCCGGTTGTTGAGCGCGTCGGTGCGCACGAGGTAGCTCGCGCTGAGGTTCAGCAGCAGGACGGCGAACATCGCCAGCGCCGCTATCGCCACCCGGCGGATCGGACGGTTCACGGGCCGCCTCCTGGCCGTCGGACCGCCTCGGTCGGCGGGTCGGGCCGCGGCTGGACCACCTCGGTGGGCTCGTCCGGCTGCCTGGCGATGACGTCGGTGGCTTCGTCGGGAATCCGTTCGACCACCTCGGTCGCCTCCTCGGGGTGGTCGCCGTCGGTGCCCGACAGGTCGGCCAGCAGCCCGGGAGCCGGTGCCGGACGGGGTTCGGCGGCGGCGACGCCCGCCGGAACCTTGACGACGACCGTGGCCTCCTCGGCCAGGGACGCCACCGGCTCGGCGGCCGGCTCGAGGGCGGGCCGTCGCACCTGGTGGGTGATCAGCAGCAGCAGCGCGAACATGATCCAGTTGGCGACCAGCGAGGAGCCGCCCTGGGACATGAACGGGGTGGTGAGCCCCGTCAGCGGCAGCAGCCGGGTGACGCCGCCGAGGATGGCGAACACCTGGATGGCGAAGACGAAGGACAGGCCGGCGGCCAGCAGCTTCCCGAACGGGTCGCGGGCGCCCAGCGCGGCCCGCAGCCCGCGGGCGACGATCAGCCCGTAGACCACCATGACGGCGGCCAGGCCCACCAGGCCGAGTTCCTCGCCGATGGCCGCCGAGATGAAGTCGGTCTTGGCCAGCGGGGTGAGGTTGGGCCTGCCGAGCCCCCAGCCGGTGCCGAACAGGCCGCCCCAGGCGAACCCGAACTGGGCCTGGATCACCTGGTAGTTGCGGTCGAAGTCGGCGAACGGGTCGAGCCAGGCGGAAACCCTCGACTGGACGTGGCTGAAGGCGAGCAGGGCGGCGAACCCGCCGGCGGCGAACAGGCCGATGCCGATGATCGGCCAGCCGGGCCGCTCGGTCGCCACGTACAGCATGATGACGAACAGGCCGAAGAACAGCAGCGAGGTGCCGAGGTCCTTCTGGAAGACCAGCACCGCCATGCTGGCCACCCACATGATGAGGATGGGTCCCAGATCGCGCGGCCGGGGCAGGATCACCCGGCCCAGCCGGCCCCCGGCCAGCGCCAGGACGTCCTTCTTCTCCACCAGGTAGGCGGCGAAGGCGACGGTCAGGATGATCTTGGCGACCTCGGCGGGCTGGAAGCTGAACCTGCCGAGCTGGATCCAGATCTGGGCGCCGTTGTTCTCCTTGCCGATGCCGGGCACCAGCGGCAGCAGCAGCGTCCCGAGGCCGACCAGGAAGGTCAGGTACGGGTAGGCGTGCAGCCGGCGGTAGTCCTTGAGCAGGATCAGCACCGCGCAGAAGGCGGCCACCGCGACCGCCGTCCAGGTCAGCTGCAGTTCCGCGCTGTGCATCCGCTCGGGGGTGCCGAGGTCGAGCCGGTGGATCATGGCCAGGCCGAGGCCGTTCAGCAGCACCACCATCGGAAGGATCAGCGGGTCGGCGTACGGCACCTTCCAGCGCACCACGAGGTGGGCGACGAGCGTGATCGCGACGGAGATCCCGACCGCCCAGGGCCAGCCCTGCGGCAGCTCCGCCTCGGTGTTGAGGTGGATCAGCAGGAAGCCGCCGAGGGAGATCGCCAGCGCCAGCACCAGCATGAACGCCTCGACGCCCCGTCGCTTGCGGTAGACGATGACGTCCGCCATGTCAGCACTCCTCGGGCGCCGGCGGCGGGGTGTTGGTCGGGCTCGGGGTGGGGGAGGGGGTGGTGGACGGG
>JAEYNS010000157.1 GCA_023412435.1 Actinomycetes bacterium
TCTCGATGCTGCACGAGGTCACCCTCGGCGGCACCGGCAAGGTGGGCGGCGACCGGCACCCGAAGATCGGCCGCGGGGTGATGATCGGCGCCGGCGCCAAGGTGCTGGGCAACATCCGGGTCGGCGAGGGAGCGAAGGTGGGCGCCGGCAGCGTCGTGCTGTCCGACGTCGAGCCGTACACCACTGTCGCGGGCGTCCCCGCCCGTCCGGTCAGCTACCCGGTGCACGGCCTGCCCGCGCTCGACCTGGAGGATCTTCAGGACAACCTGTCCTGAGGACGGGTCTTCAGGCCTCCCACCGGGCGAAGCCGCGCACCTGATCGATGGTGTCGGCCTCGGCGGCGCGCTTGTCGTCGCGGTAGCGCACCACCCTCGCGAACCGCAGCGCCACCCCGCCGGGGTAGCGGGTCGACCGCTGGACGCCGTCGAAGGCGATCTCCACCACCTGCTCGGGCCTGACCTGCACCACCCAGCCGTCGTCGGAGACCTTGAGTTCCTCGAACCGCTCGGTCTGCCAGGCCAGCATCGCGTCCGTCATGCCCTTGAAGGTCTTGCCGAGCATGACGAAGCCACCGGTGGCGGGGTCGCGCGCGCCGAGGTGGATGTTGGACAGCCAACCGCGGCGGCGGCCGCTGCCGCGTTCCACGGCGAGCACCACCAGGTCGAGGGTGAGGACGGGCTTCACCTTGATCCAGCCGGCACCGCGGCGTCCGGCCTGGTACGGCACATCGAGGGCCTTGACGACGACACCCTCATGGCCGAGGGCCAGCACCTGGCCGGTGAACTCCTCGGCCTGCTGCGGGTCGTCGGTGACCAGCCGGTCGACCAGCAGGTCAGGCGGCACCAACGCGGCCAGCCGGTCGTAGCGGGTGGTCGTCGGGCTGTCGACCAGGTCCTCGCCGTCGATCTCGAGCAGGTCGAAGAAGAACGGGGTCAGGTGCAGGTCGGCCGGGGCGGCGAGGCTCGCGCTGCGGGCGGCGGTCTCCTGGAACGGACGGGGTCTGCCGTCGGCGGCGAGGGCGAGCGCCTCGCCGTCCAGCACGCACGTGGTGCAGGGCAGCGCCGCGACCGCGGCGGCGGCCTCGGGCAGCCGCGCGGTGATGTCGTCGAGGCTGCGGGAGTAGATGGCGACGCTGTCGCCGTCGCGGTGGGCCTGGATCCGGATCCCGTCGAGCTTGGCCTCGACCGCGACCGGCGTGCCGGGGCCGAGCTTGGTGAGCGCCTCGGCGACGCCGGGGGCGCTGGAGGCGAGCATCGGCAGCACAGGGCGTCCGACCTGCAGGCCGATGGCGGCCAGCGCCGCCCGTCCGCCGGTGGCGGCGGCGACGGCGGCAGCGGGGACCGACCCGGAGAACATCGCCGCCCGCCGGACGAGGTCGGCAGGCACAGCCCACGCCTGGGCGATCGCCTGGAGCAGGACGCCCTCCAGAGCGCCCTGTCGGGTCTCGCCCACGATGAGCGCGCCGAGGAAGCCCTGCTCGGGGGCGGTGGCCCGTCCCATCAGGTCCGTCAGCCCCGTCTGCCGCGCCACCTGCGACCCGGTGCCGGACAACCCGGCCAGCCGTTCCAGCGCCGCGTCGACCTCGACGATGGTGAGTGACGGCTCGTCCGCGGCCGGGAACCCGGTCAGCGACCGCCAGCCGATCCCGGTCCGGCGCTGCCGCAGCCGTCCGGCCAGGAAGTGGGCGAGCACGTCCACCTCGCCGGGTTCGGCCCGCGCCAGCAGCGCCGCCAACACGGCGACCTTGGCATTGCGCGACCCGGTGGCCGCGACCTGCTCTGAGGCCGCCACCACCTCGGAGAACAGCATGGCTCCTTCCTACCCGCTCCCCCCGACACTGTGAACCCGGTTCAGGGCACGGTTCCCGGGCGCCGGGGGCTGCGCAGTATTGCCGTGGGCAGGGAAGGCGGTCGTCGTCAAGGATGGAGACATGGCGTCGGCAGGCGAGGTGGTGGTGGTCGAAGGACGCCACCTCAAGCTCACCAACCTCGACAAGGTGCTGTACCCGGCGACCGGGACCACCAAGGGCGAGGTGATCGCCTACTACGCCGAGGTGGCCGATGTCCTGATCCCCCTGATCGCCCAGCGTCCGATCACCCGGAAGCGCTGGCCGGATGGCGTCGGCGCCGAGGGGGAGGGACGGGTCTTCTTCGCCAAGAACCTGCCCAAGGGCACCCCCGACTGGGTGCGCCGCTACCCGATCGAGCACGAGAAGCGCACCAACGAGTACCCGGTCGCCGACGATCTGGCCACCCTCACCTGGCTCGGCCAGATGGCCGCCCTCGAACTGCACGTGCCGCAGTGGCGGTTCAGCCCGGACGGCGAGCCGCAGCCCCCTGACCGGCTGGTCCTCGACCTCGACCCCGGCCCCGGCGTCACCCTTGCCGAGTGCGCCGAGGTCGCCCGCTGGGTGCGCGAGGTGGCCGCCGGCGCCGGCTTCGACCCCGTCCCTGTCACCTCGGGCAGCAAGGGCATCCACCTCTACGCGCCGCTGGACGGCACCAGGTCACCCCAGGATGCCAGCGACCTGGCGCGGGGCTGGGCCGAGCGACTGCAGAAGGAGCACCCCGGCCGGGTGACGGCCGAGATGAGCCGTGCGGCCCGCCCCGGCAAGGTGTTCCTCGACTGGAGCCAGAACAACGGCTCGAAGACGACCGTCTCGCCCTACTCGCTGCGCGGCCGGGAGCGGCCGTGGGTGGCTGCGCCGCGCACCTGGGACGAACTGGACGACCCCGACCTGCGGCAACTGGAGTACCACGAGGTGCTGGAGCGGCTCGCCTCCCACGGCGACCCGATGGCCGAGCTCGCCGGCGACCGACCGCCCGACCGGCTCGCCACCTACCGCAGCATGCGCGACCCGGCGAAGACCCCCGAACCGGTCCCGGCGGACGCTCCCACCCCCCGGCCGGGGGAGGGCCGGAGCTTCGTGATCCAGGAGCACCACGCCCGTCGCCTGCACTACGACTTCCGGCTCGAGCGGGACGGCGTGCTGGTCAGCTGGGCGGTCCCGAAGGGGCCGCCGACCGACCCCAGGGTCAACCACCTCGCCGTCCAGACCGAGGACCACCCGCTCGACTACGGCTCGTTCGAGGGGACGATCCCGGCCGGCGAGTACGGCGGCGGCACCGTCACGATCTGGGACGCCGGCAGCTACGAGCTGGAGAAGTGGCGGGACGGCAAGGAGGTCATCGTCACCCTCCACGGCAGGCCGGACGGAGGCCTCGGCGGCGAGCCGGCCAGGTTCGCCCTGATCCACACCGGCACCGGAGACGCGGCGAAGAACTGGCTGATCCACCGGATGACGCTGGCGATCGAACGGCCGGAACCTGCCCGCCGCAGTGCGACCAGGCCCGGCTCCAGCGACGCGCGCGCTGCCGGCTTCGTCGAGCCGATCGCCCCGATGCTGGCCAGCCTCGCCACGCCCAGCGACGTGCGCGGCGACGAGTGGGCCTTCGAGATGAAGTGGGACGGGATCCGCGCCGTGGTCTACCTCGCCGACGGCAGGCTGCGGATGCTGAGCCGGCACGGCCGGGACGACTCCGCGGCGTACCCCGAACTGGCCCAGGACCTGCTCGCGATCGACTGCGACCAGGCGGTGCTGGACGGCGAGGTGGTGGCCCCGGACGCCGCCGGCGTTCCTCGCTTCGAGCTGCTGCAGCCCCGGATCAACCTGACCCGGCCGGGCGACATCGCCGCCGCCACCGAGCGGTACCCGGTGCAGCTCATGCTGTTCGACCTGCTGCACCTGGACGGCCGTTCGCTGCTGCGTGAACCCTACGAGGAGCGCCGGCGGCTGCTGGAGGCCCTCGTCCCCCCGCGGGCCGGGTCGCGGGTGCAGGTGCCGGCGGCCTTCGAGGGCGACCTCGACGCGGCGCTGCAGACCAGCGTGTCCCTCGACCTCGAAGGCGTCGTCGCCAAGAGGCTCGGGTCGATCTACCAACCCGGCCAACGGGCCGGCACCTGGCTCAAGATCAAGCACCGCCGCACCCAGTCTGTCGTGGTCGGCGGCTGGCGGCCCGGTAAGGGCAACCGCGCCGGTGGCGTCGGATCGCTGCTGTTGGCGATTCCAGAGCAGGACGGCCTGCGCTACGTCGGTCGGGCGGGCTCCGGCTTCACCGACCGCGGCCTGGCCGACGCGGCCCTGCTGCTCGACCCGCTGGCCCGGCCGGACAACCCGATGCGCGAGGTGCCGCGCGAGGATGCCAGGGACGCGCGCTGGGTGGAGCCCGACCTGGTCGGCGAGGTGTTCTACACCGGGACCACCAACGCGGGCCGGCTGCGGCACCCGGTCTGGAACGGGTGGCGTCCCGACCTCAGGCCCGAGGACGTGGTGTGGGAGAACCCGGGGTAGCGTGCCGCCCAGGTTCCGGACCCGGTGGGCGGGGTAACGGGTCGTCACCCACACGACGGAGGCCCCATGACCGACCAGAGCCCTCACCCACGGATCGCGCTGGTGACCGGTGCCGGCTCGGGCATCGGACGCGCCTGTGCCGAGACCTTCGCCTCCCAGGGCGCGGTGGTCGCGGCGGTCGGTCACGACCGGGACGAGGCCCAGGAGACCGTGGACGCTATCGCCGCTGCCGGCGGCGAGGCGGTGGCCTTCGCTGCCGAACTGGCTGAGCCCGAGTCGGTCGCAGCCCTGTTCGACAAGGTGAGACAGCGCTGGGACAGGCTCGACGTGGTCGTTGCCAACGCCGGCATCAACGGCGTCTGGGCGCCGCTGGACGAGCTGTCGGTGGACGACTGGAACCAGACCCTCTCGGTCAACCTGACCGGCACGTTCCTCACCGTGAAGCACGCCCTGCCGCTGCTGAGGGCGGCCGGCGGCGGCTCCGTGGTGGTCACCTCGTCGGTGAACGGCACCCGGATGTTCGGCAACTCCGGTGCCTCCGCCTACGCCACCAGCAAGGCCGGGCAGGTCGCCTTCGCCAAGATGCTCGCCGTCGAGCTGGCTCCGGAGCAGATCCGGGTGAACGTGATCTGCCCCGGCAGCATCGACACCGAGATCGGGCAGAACACCGAGCAGCGCGGCCTCGACACCATCGGCCGGCCCGCCACCTATCCCGAGGGGCAGATCCCGCTCACCGGCAAGGTTCCGGGCACCTCGCAGCAGGTCGCCGACCTGGTCGCCTTCCTCGCCTCGGACGCCGCCTCGCACATCACCGGCACCGAGGTCTGGATCGACGGCGGCCAGTCGCTGCTGGCGGGCTGACCAGCTACGCCGTCCCGACCGCCTCGAACCCCGAGGAGGTGGCCGCGATCGAGGGCGAGATCCTGCCCAAGGGGGGCGTTCGGGGTGCCGACACGCACCCGGGCACTGCCACCGGACCTGCCCGGTCAACTCGCCAAGCTCGGTGAGTCGCGGGCCATGGTGACCCTGACCGAAGCGGAGTTCGAGGCCCAGAAGGCCCGGATCGTGGCTCAGCAGGCAGGCGCGCCCGGGGTCCCCGCCGGGTAGGTGACCACGCCGTCCGTTCCGACCACGGGCGTCGCGCCCCACCTGCCCAGTTCGTGTAGCTGCGGCCGTCCGCCCGACATCAGGTGGGTGACCGTCCAGGAGCGGGCGGTCAGGGTGTTGGCGATCAGCAGCCGGTGGCAGCGCCACGGCATCGGCTCGCCGCACATGATCGCGGCGTGCCTGGTGCGGGCGAGGACGGTGAGCGTGCGCAGGCCCTCCTCGTAGCCGGGGGTGAGCGTGTAGTCGGCGTAGTTGCGGAAGCTGGCGTTCTGCCAGCCGGCGTTGGCCGCCGGGTCCACCTCCCTCGAGCGGGGACGGCGCCCGCCCAGCTCGGGCAGGTGCAGGTAGTCGACGCCGGCAGCCGGCAGCCAGTCCGCCAGCTGGTCGCTGTTGAACTGCGGGCTGGAGCGGGAGGCCGGCGTCCGGCGGACGTCGACCACCAGACCGATCCCGGCCGGCAGCAGCGTCTCCAGCACGAGGTCGGGCGGGCAGGTCCAGTGGCCGATGGTCCACAGTTCGCCCGGGCCGGCGGTCGGATCAGCCACGCAGTGCCGCAATCCGCTCGACGGCGTCGGGGTAGGCCGCGACCACGTCGCCCAGGTCGACCAGCGCGGGCAGGTCCTCGGCCTGCTGGTGCTCGAGCAGGTAGGCGACGGTCGCCTTCGCCGTGGCCTGGTCGTCGGGCAGCCGGCCGTCGCTGAGTCCGTCCGCGTCAAGGAGGGTGAGGGTGACGACGGTGGACCCGTCGTAGGAGCCGATGGTAGCGCGGTACTCGCCGCCGCCCTGGGGTTCGATCTCGATCTGGGCCATGACGACCTCCGGTTGCGTGGTTCTGCCCGCCGTCCGGACAGCCCGACCCTGACGACGTGCTTCGAAGCCACTGTAGTGGTATTTTTCACATAGGACCATGTATAAAAGGGGACGCGATGTGCGGCTACTGCGGGTGTGACTCGATCGAGGTGATCGGCCGGTTCATGGCCGAGCACGTCGAGATCATCAATGCGACGGGAGAGCTGCGGGCCGCCGTCCGGTCGGGTTCCGAAGCGGAGCTGGAGGCCTCCCGCCAGGTGGTGGCCGGCCTGCTGTGGCCGCACACCCAGGCCGAGGAGGTCGGCCTGTTCACGGTGCTGTCCCGCGACGAGCTGTACGCCGACCACATCGCGACACTGTGCGGCGAGCACACCTCGCTGGACGCGCTGCTCGGCCAGATCACGCTCGGTGACGCCGCCGCGATGGCCAGGTTCGAGGACGCGCTGCGCCACCACATCGACAAGGAGGACAACGGCCTGTTCCCCGCCGCCGCCATCGCGCTGGACGGCCCGCAGTGGGACGAGGTGCACACCATCACCCCGCACTCCCACGACGGCGGCGAGCCGCACGTCCACACCCACACCGGTGAGCACCGCCACTCCGCACGGTTCTGCTGACCCACCCACGAGTCCGACGGCCCCGCGCGGGGTCGCCACCGCTCCCCGGAGCCCAATGAAGGAGACACCATGAAGGAAGCCCTGCACCTCGAGGCGGCCCCCGCCGGCCACAGCTGCGGCTGCGGCCACACCGCCGAGGAGGACATCGTGCTGGACGTCCGCGCCATCCCCCATGCGATCCGCCACGCCAGCGTGCTCGGCGCCTTCGACGCGATTCCGGTCGGCGGGTCGCTGGTGCTGGTGGCGCCGCACAACCCCGTCCCCCTGCTGAACCAGCTCGCCGAGCGTGCGGCCATCCAGGTCGAGTACCTCAAGGAAGAGCCCGGGGAATGGCACCTGCGGGTCCTGCGCACGGCGACCCTCTGACGGCGGCACTCGCACGGCGCTGAGCGCGGTGGCTCCCGACCGGTCTGCCTGCTTCGGCAAGCCTGTCCGTCCTGGCCGCCAGGCCCGACATAGCACGTCAGCCGAGTGATCGGGCGACCATTGTGTGGTTATGGAGCGCGGCGCCCGGGCTGGGCGACCGTATGGGCGACGTGAGTGTGGTTCTGAGCGGCCCTGATCGCTCCATAACCGCACTCTTGTCGCCGCCGCCGCAAGGCCCGCCGTCCTACCGTCGTCAGAACCGCACTCTCGTCGCCGGTGCTACGGGTCGTGTCTGGCCGCCCCCGCGCCGAGCCGGGAGGGAGTCCGGGGAGCGCCCGATCCGAGTCCTGGGTCGCCGCCCGCCGTCTCAGGGACGACCCTTGCGCCGGGTTGGCTCTGGCCGCCGATCAGCGCGTGGGCGGTGCCTCGGCGGCAGTCGTGTTCAGGCGCCGACGGGCACCACTGGAGTTCTCAGCTCCTCTGGACGGAGAAGATCCCGACGGAAGCGCCCGAGGGTAGTGGTGTCTTGATCCCGGCGTGGGTCCACGGCAACCCTCCGGAGTGACCCCGGGGACCACGAAAGCCGCCCCAACCCATAGTCAGAGCGGCTTTCCGCTGGTCGGGGTGACAGGATTTGAACCTGCGACCTCATCGTCCCGAACGATGCGCGCTACCAAGCTGCGCCACACCCCGATCGACCCCGACTCGCGTCAGGGCCGTAGGTCACTCTAGCCGACGGGCGGCCCGATCAGCCAACCGACCGTGCCGTGAGGCTGAGCAGGGTCGCCTCCGGCGGGCACGCGAACCGGTACGGGGCCAACGGGGAGGTTCCCAGGCCTGCCGACACGTGCACCCAGGAGGTCCGTCCGCCGGCCTTGTGCTTGGACAACCCCTTCGCCCGCTGCGGCGGCAGGTCGCAGTTCGTCGTCAGCGCCCCGTAGATCGGGACGCAGACCTGGCCGCCGTGGGTGTGGCCGGCGAAGATCAGCTTCACCCGGTCGGCGGTCATCGCGTCCAGCACCCGCAGGTAGGGAGCGTGCGTCACCCCGATCGCCAGGTCGGCGTCCTTGGCGGGCCTGCCCGAGACGGCGGCGTAGTCGTCCAGCCCGAGGTGGGCGTCGTCGGTTCCCCGCAGTTCCAGCCGGACGCCGGCCACGTCCAGCGTCGTCTTGCGCTGCGTCAGGTCGACCCAGCCCCCCGAGGAGAGCGCCGACTTGAGCCGCCCGGTGGGCAGCGGGTTGGCTGTGCTGGCGCCGTCCCTGGTGGTCGGGCGCACCAGGTAGCCCAGCGGGTTGGAGAACCGTGGCCCGGTGTAGTCGTTCGAGCCCATCACGAACACGCCGGGACGCTCCAGCAGCCGCCCCAGCGCGCCGGTGAGGGTGTCGATGGCCTCCGGCTCGGCAACGTTGTCACCGGTGTTGACGACCAGGTCGGGCTCGAGCCCTGCCAGGCTTGCGATGAACCGGGCCCGTGCCCTGTCGCGCACCAGCAGGTGGGCATCGGAGAGGTGCAGCACCCGCAGCCGCGGCGACCCGGGTGGCAGCACCGAGACGGTCGCCCGCCGCAGCTGGAACGAGCGGGCCTCGACCAGCGCTCCGTACGCGACACAGGCCGCCCCGGCCAGGGCGAGCCGGCCGAGCGTCCTAGTCGCCGTCATTGCCCCCGCCGCGACCGCCGCCCCGTCCGCGGCCACCGCCGCCACCGCCGCCCTGCTCCGCAGGCACGCACTGGCCGGGTGGCGGGTTGGGCACCAGCACCTCGCCCTCACCACAGGTGGGTGGCGGCAGGTACTGGACACACTCCGGCAGGAGCTCGTTGCCCTCCAGGCGGCACCAGCCCTCTGACCCCTTCTTGGGGCCCTTCGAGATCTCGATCGCGATGGCGCTCAGCTTCGGCGCCTTGCCCGACGGCGACGTGCCGACGATCGTGCCCTTCGCCTCGTCCGAGGCGACCTCGTCGGTGAAGTAGGTGAACCCTGCCTTGCGCAGCCGTTCCTTGCAGGTGCCCACGCCCATGCCGATGCAGCTGGGCACGGAGACCCATTCGCCCTTGAGGATCGACGACGGCGGCTCCTTGAAGCGCTCCGACTTGTACCCGTCGAGGTTCTCGATCGCGTACGACATCGCTGGACGCAGCAGGCGGCCGCCCGCCTCGCTACCGGAACGGCCGTACACGTACTGCTTGGAGTGCTTCAGGTAGGCACCGTTGAGGTAGCGGCCGTTGCGGGCCTTCCAGAAGTCGACGAACCTGGGGTCGTTGTCGTAGGAGAGCACCGCGGCCGCGGCGAGGTTCGGCGTGTAGCCCACCGTCCACACCGCACGGTTGTCCGGGACCGTCCCGGTCTTGCCCGCCATCTGCACCCCGGGGATCTTGGCGAGCCGTGCCGTGCCGCCGGTCATCGGGCCCTGGAAGATCTTGTTGATCCCGTCGGCGACGTCCTTGGACAGCACGCGCTTGCAGTCGGCGCTGGGGACGTCCAGCTCGGCACCCTCCCGGGTCTTGATCGACGAGACGATCACCGGTTCGCAGTGCACGCCACGGTTGGCGAAGGTGGCGAACGCCTCGACCAGCGACAGCGGCGGGGTCTCGATGCTGCCCAGGGTGAACGACGGAATGGTGTGGTACGACATCACGTCCGGGTAGGTCTCGCTCGGCTTGCCGACCTCCAGGCCGAGCTTGTCGGCCATCTCGACCGCCGCGCACACCCCGACCGCCTGGATCAGCTGGGCGAAGTAGGTGTTCACGGAGCCCCGCACGCCGGCGAACATGTCCATCACGCCGGACGGGCTCGCGTTGGTCACCTTCCACTTCTTGTCCAGCGTGAACTCACCGTCACATGACTTGTATGGCCCCTCGAACTCCATCACCCGCTTGGCGTTGTACTTGCCGTAGGCACCCATCCCGGCCTCCAGCGCTGCCGCCGCGACGAAGGCCTTGAAGGTGGAGCCGCCCTGGAACCCGTCAGCGCCCCCCATCGCGTGGGAGGCCGCATAGTTGTAGTAGGTCTCGCCGCGCCACTTGTCCTTGGTGCCGTCCTTGTTGTCGCCCATTTTGGGTCGGCTCTGCGCCATCGACACGATCTTGCCGGTGGAGGGCTCGATCATGGTGATCACCGACACCACCGGGTCCTTGGCGTCGACGAAGTTGGCAATCGTCTTCTCCGACTGCTTCTGGATCTTGGGGTCGACCGTCAGCTGGATGGTCAGGCCGCCGCGGTAGAGCCGGTTCTCCCGCTCCTCCTGGGTGCTGCCGAGGCTGTTGGCCTGGGTCAGCAGCACGCGCTTGGCGTAATCGCAGATGAACGGGTACCGGGCGTTGCCGCAATCGAGCTTGTTCGGGGTGACCTTCTCCTTGTCGAACGCCTCGGCCTTGGCGGCCTCGCCCTCGGCCTTGGTCACCTTGCCCAGCTCGACCATCCGGTCGATGACGTTGTTGCGGCGCTCGATGGCGACCTGCGGGTACTTCACCGGGTTGGTGGTGACGGGGTTGCGGACCAGCCCGGCCAGCATGGCGGACTGGGCGAGGTTCAGCTTGGCGGCCGAGACGCCGAAGTAGTGCCGGGCTGCCGCCTCGACGCCGTAGGCGCCGTCGCCGTAGTAGGAGATGTTGAGGTAGCGCTCGAGGATCTCGTCCTTGGAGAGCTTCTTCTCCAGTGCGATTGCGAACCGCAGCTCGCGGATCTTGCGGGCCAGCGTGTTCTCGGTGGCGGCGGCGCGGGCCACGGGGTCGTTGTTCGCCTCGGCGGTCTCGATCAGGACGAGCCGGACGTACTGCTGGGTGATGCTGGAGCCGCCCTGGGTGACGCCCTGCGAGGTGCTGACCAGCGCCCGCAGCGTGCCCTGCAGGTCGATCGCGCCGTGCTCGTAGAACCGGTGGTCCTCGATCGCCACCTGCGCCTCGCGCATGATCGGCGCGATCTTGTCCAGCGGTTCGTAGACCCGGTTCTCGTTGTAGAAGTAGGTGAGCAGATCGCCGTTCGCCATCTCGACGCGGGACCGCTCCGACTGCGGCGGGGTCTCCAGTTCGGTGGGCAGCGCGTCGAGGCTGAGAGCTGCATCACGTCCGGTGGTGGCGACCATGCTGACTGCGGGGACGACGAAGCCCGCGGTCAGGAGTCCGCCCAGTACGGCGACTCCCAGGAAGACCAGCAGCGAGTACAGCCGTTTGCCCAGACGCATGGCATCTAGGGTACGTGACGGTCTCCCGGGGCGGTAAAACTCCTGCGGAGTGCCGCCAGGAACGATAAACTGCGCGCACCAGATAAGGCCTGTGGTGCCGTCCGTCTCAGCATGAGGGGGACCGACGTCTCAGTATTCGAGCTGTGCAATCTCACGCTTTCATACCGCCTAGCCAGACGCGCGCTTAATGGCCTAACCTTTAGCCAACACGGTTCCGCGACCGACTCCCCGGTTGCTCGACGTGAGAGGTGTGGGGCATTGGCGCTCGCGAATACTGAAGACTGGACGCTCCTTGCGCGCTGCCGCGGGATGCAGGATGACCTCTTCCCCGAAGGTGCCGACCAGAAGCGCGTCCGCGTTGTCTGCTACGCCTGCCCGGTCCGCAACGAGTGCCTCGCCGAGGCGCTCGACAACCGCATCGAGTGGGGCGTCTGGGGCGGGATGACCGAGCGGGAGCGTCGTCAGCTGCTCCGCCAGCGCACCGACATCACCTCGTGGACCTCCATCCTCTGCCCGAAGGACAAGGACAAGGCCCACTAGGCCCGATCCTTCTCGCCGGACCGGGCTGCGGTTCCTCCCGTCAGCCACGCGTCCTACCCTGTGCACATGACGAAATGGGAATACGCCACCGTCCCGGTCCTGATCCACGCCACCAAGCAGATCCTCGACACCTGGGGCGCTGACGGCTGGGAGCTCGTGCAGATGATGCCCGGCCCCAACCCGCAGAACCTTGTCGCCTACTTCAAGCGCCCGCTGGAGCAGTGATGGACGAGGAGCTCGGCGGCCCGCGGGCCTCCGTCCGGCTGGCCGAGCTCGGGATCGAGCTGCCGCCGGTGGCCGCCCCGGTAGCCGCCTACATCCCCGCGATCCTGTCCGCCGGCCAGGTCTTCACCTCCGGCCAGCTTCCCGTCGTCGAGGGACGCCTGCTCGCGCTCGGCAGGGTGGGCGCCGAGGTGAGCCCTGAGCAGGCCGCCGACCTGGCCCGGGTCGCCGCGCTCAATGCCGTCGCCGCTGCCGCGAGCGTGGCCGGCGGGGTGGACGGGATCCGCCGCGTGGTCAAGGTCGTCGTCTACGTCGCCAGCGACCCCGGGTTCACCGCCCAGGCACAGGTGGCCAACGGGGCGTCGCTGCTGCTGCAGGAGATCTTCGGGGAGCGGGGCAGCCACGTCCGCAGCGCGGTCGGGGTCGCGGCCCTCCCGCTGAACGCCCCGGTCGAGGTCGAGCTCGTTGTCGAAGCCAACGCCGCCTCCTTCTGAGGCGGGAACCGCCGAGTCCCGGCTCGCCCTGGTCCGGCGTGCCCGGGCGATCTACCGCGTGCTCGGCGAGACCTACCCCGACGCGCACTGCGAACTCGACTTCACCACCCCGCTGCAGCTGCTGGTGGCCACGATCCTGTCCGCGCAGTCCACCGACCGGCGGGTGAACACCGTCACCCCGGAGCTGTTCCGCCGCTACCCGGACGCCGCGGCGCTCGCCGCCGCCGACCGCGCCGAACTCGAGGAGCTGATCAAGCCGACCGGCTTCTTCCGCGCCAAGACCGACGCCCTGCTCCGGCTCGGCGCTGCGCTGGTGGCCGACTTCGGCGGCCAGGTGCCGGGCACCCTCGCCCAGCTGGTCACCCTGCCAGGGGTGGGGCGCAAGACCGCGAACGTGGTGCTCGGCGACGCCTTCGGCGTTGCGGGCATCACCACCGACACCCACCTGATCCGGCTCGCCCAACGGTTCGGCTGGACCGTCCAGACCAAGCCGGACGCCATCGAGGTCGAGGTCGGCTCGCTGTTCGAGAAGCGCGACTGGGTGCTGGTGAACCACCGGGTGATCTGGCACGGCCGACGCCGCTGCCACGCCATCCGGCCCGCCTGCGGGGCCTGCCCGGTCGCGCGGCTGTGCCCGTCCTACGGGCTCGGGCCGACCGACCCGAAGGTGGCAGCGAAACTCGTCCGGGAGCCCCGGGGATGAGCCGCCCGCTCCGTGTCCGGCTGGGGTGGGTGGTGGCCGTCCTGGCGGCCGTCGTCGCTGCCGGCTGCGCGCCGGCGACGCCCACCCCGTCCGTCTCGCCCAGCCCGCCCGAGGTCGACCTCGTTGCGGCGCGGCGGGCCGCCGGGATCGAGGACTGCCCGCAGCCGGTCGGCGAGCCGGTTGCCGACGGCCTTCCCGACCTCGTCCTGGAGTGTCTGGGCGGCGACACGACGGTGAGGCTATCGGCCCTGCGCGGGCCACTGGTGATCAACCTGTGGGCGCAGTGGTGCCTGCCGTGCCGGCAGGAGGCGCCGGTGCTGCGCGCCTTCCACGAGGCGCACGGCGCCGAGGTGGCGCTGCTCGGCATCGACTACAACGACCCGCAGCCCGGGCTGGCGATCGAGTTCGCCCAGCTGGCCGGTTGGCCCTGGCCGCAACTTGCCGACCCCGAGAAGGCCACCGAGGCGCCGCTGGGGTTGCCGGGGATCCCGATCTCGCTGCTGGTGGACGCCGACGGCAGGCTGGTCGCCCGGCACGCCGGCGCCTTCAAGGACCTTCCCGAGTTGGAGGCCTGGGTCGAAGCAGGGCTCGACTCGTGACGGCCGTGCCCGACGGCCTGCGCCGGCTGATCTCACGGCTGGACGCCGGGGACGCGCTGTCGCGGATCCGGGGCGCCCGACCCCCGGAGGGTGGCCGGGCGGCCGCCGTCCTGATCCTGCTGTCGCGGCCCTCCGAGGACTACGAACTCGTCTTCGTCGAGAAGAATGCCGACCTGCGCAGCCACGCCGGCCAGATCGCCTTCCCGGGCGGCACGATGGAACCGGACGAGACCGAGCCAGCCGCCGCCGCGCTGCGGGAGGCGCAGGAGGAGGCGGGCATCGACCCGTCCACCGTCGAGGTGCTGGGCGCGCTGCCCAAGGCCCACATCAGCCGCAGCGGCTTCGACGTTACCTCGGTGGTGGGCTGGTGGCGGCGGCCGGTGCCGTTGCGGCCGACCGACCCGTTCGAGATCCAGGCGGTGCACCAGATCGCCGTGCCGACCCTGCTCGACCCCGCGAACCGGCTCACCTGGGTGCTTCCCAACGGCTACAGCGGGCCGGGGTTCGTGGTCGGAGAACTCTTCATCTGGGGCTTCACCGCCTACCTGCTGGATGCCATGTTCGACCTCGTCGGCTGGACCCTGCCCTGGGACAGCACGATCACCGCTCCCGTGCCGCCGCGCTTCTTCAGCGAGCGGCTGTAGCCACCGCCGGTTCCCCAAAACCGGTAACCAGCGGGCTGCCGAGGGCAATATTCCCTCGGCGCGGCTCCAGCAACCGGTTTGCGGGCGGACGGGAGCGTGGCAGATGCCCGACTTGGCGCTGGACGCGCCCCGCCTCTCGCCGCGGGTTGCCCGCAACGGCAGGATGGAGGCATGGCACCGTGGTGGCACAGCGCAGTCGTGTACCAGATCTATCCGCGATCCTTCGCCGACTCCAACGGTGACGGCATCGGTGACCTGCCCGGCATCACGGCCCACCTCGACCACCTGGCCGAGCTCGGTGTCGACGTGGTGTGGCTCTCCCCGGTGTACCGCTCGCCGATGGCCGACAACGGCTACGACATCGCCGACTACTACGACGTCGACCCGATGTTCGGCACCCTCGCCGACCTCGACGAGCTGATCGCCGAGATCCACGCCCGCGGCATGAAGCTCATCATGGACCTGGTGGTGAACCACACCTCCGACCAGCACGCGTGGTTCCAGGAGTCGCGCGACCCGTCCTCACCCAAGCGCGACTGGTACTTCTGGCGACCCGCCCGCCCGGGCTTCGAGCCGGGCACCCCCGGCGCCGAACCGACCAACTGGGCGTCCTTCTTCGGCGGACGGGGCTGGGAGTACGACCCGTCGTCCCAGGAGTACTACCTCCACCTGTTCGCCCCCGGCCAGCCCGACCTCAACTGGGAGAACCCCGAGGTGCGCCAGGCGATCTACCAGATGATGCGGTGGTGGGTCGACCGCGGCGTCGACGGCTTCCGGATGGACGTCATCAACCTGATCTCCAAGCCGGTTCCGCTGGCGGACGGCGCGGTCGCGCCCGGCGAGGACCTCTCCTACGAGGTGGGCCTGGTGGTGAACGGCCCCCGGATCCACGAGTTCCTCAAGGAGATGAACCGCGAGGTGGGCCTCACCGACCGCGAACTCTTCACCGTCGGCGAGATGGTGATGGTGGACATCGACCACGCCCGCGAGTACACCGATCCGGCCGAGCGGGAGCTCGCCATGGTGTTCTCCTTCGAGCACGTCATGCTCGACCAGGAGCCGAACTCGCTGAAGTGGGCGCACCGGCCCCTCCACCTGCCCGACCTCAAGCGGAACCTTGCCGCCTGGCAGGAGGGGCTGGCCGATCGGGGCTGGAACTCGCTGTTCTTCGAGAACCACGACCAGCCGCGTTCGGTCTCCCGGTTCGGGGACGACTCCCCCGAGCACCGGGTCGAGTCGGCCAAGACGCTGGGCACGGTCCTGCACCTGATGCGGGGGACGCCCTACGTCTTCCAGGGCCAGGAGATCGGCATGACCAATGCCGGCTTCACGGCGATCGAGCAGTACGACGACATCGAGTCGCGGCAGTTCTACCTGCTCGCCACCCAGGCGGGGATGGATCCCGTCGAGGCGCTCGGCGTGCTCGCGCTCAAGAGCCGTGACAACGCGCGTACCCCCATGCAGTGGGACGCGTCCGCGAACGCAGGGTTCAGCACCGGCACCCCGTGGCTGCAGGTGAACCCGAACCACGACGCGATCAACGTGGCGGCCGCGGTCGCCGACCCGGACTCGGTGCTGCACCACTACCGGCGGCTGATCGCCCTGCGATACGAGCTCGAGGTGGTGCGGGAGGGCAGGTTCGAACTGCTGCTCCCTGAGCACGAACAGCTGTTCGCCTACACCCGGACGCTGGACGGCGACCGCCTGCTGGTGGTCGCGAACCTCGGGTCGGCCCCGGTCCCGCTGCCGCTGGGGGACCTGCCGTCCCTGGTGGGCGCCACGGTGCTGCTCGGCACCCACGACTCCGAGACCCCCGTGCTGGAGGCGTGGGAGTCGCGGGTCATCTCCTTGCAGCGCTGACGCGCGGGCGTCCGTCCGCCGGCGTCACTCCAGTTCGCGCTGGCGGGGCGACCCGGTCAGCGAGAGCGACCCGGCTTCGCGGACCGCGGACTTCACCGCGGTGGTCACCCGGTCGCCGGTCTTCCCGGCCTGCTCGATGGCCGCGGTCGGCGCGCTGAAGGTCATCCGCTGCCGGGCGACGAAGGCCAGCCCGCCGGCGATCAGCACGAGCAGCAGCGCCATCACGCAGAAGCCCCAGGCCAGCGCCGCGAGGGCCGACAGCGAGAACCAGGCCATGAATCCCAGCGAGAGCAGGAAGGACAGCCCGAAGAAGAGCAGCGTGCCGGCCGTGATCGCGAGGTAGGCCGCCCCGCCGAGCAGGCCGGCGCCGATCCCCGCGGACTTCGCCTGCGGTACGAGTTCGGCCTTGACCAGTTCGATCTCGCCCCTGACGATCGTGCGGACATCCGACTGGATGTTCTTGATGATGCCGGCGAGGTCCTGCTGTTCTGCCATCCGAGGGCTCCTTGCGCTGGTGGTGGCCTCAGCCTACCCAGTCGGGGCGTCGGCGGAACCGCTGCCGACCGAACCGCTCTACAGGGTGATGCGCAGGCCGACGTCCTCGGGCTCCAGCGGTGCTGTCAGCTCGGTGTGGTCGACGGTGCCGCGCCAGCAGTTGACGGTGTAGGGCAGCAGCAGCGGGTCGGGGACGCGGGCGACGGAGTCGTACAACGCGTCCGCCTCGGCGAGCACGGCGGCTCGTGCGTCCGGTTCGGCGGCACGCACTCCGTCGAGGCGCTCGATCATCCGGCGCAGGTCGCTGCGGTCGGCGGGGACCCAGCGCCGGAACTCCTGGCGTTGCAGCATGGGGAAGTAGGGGTTGTCGTGCAGCGCGGCCTGGGTAGGGGCCAGGCCGTCCCCCGTCATCGCCTCCGGGTCTAGCCGCCGGACGATCCCGGCCAGCCGTCGCACCCACGGGACGGAGTCGTCGCGGGCGGTGTGGACGACGGCAAGACTCCCGCCGGGGCGCAACACCCGAGCGAACTCGGCCAGCGCCAGCCTCGGCGGAAGCGTGTGAAGCAGGTCGACGACCACCACCTGATCGACGACGCAGGGCACCAGCGGGATGGCGTCCGGGGCGGCGACAACGGCCACCAGCCCCGGCAGCCGGCCGGCCGCCGCGGCGACCCGGCCGGGGTCCCGGTCGACGACGGCGAGCCGGGTGGCGCGCGGGTTCAGCCGGCGGGCGAGGTGGAGCGACCCGATGCCGACAGCGAGCAGCGAGGCAGCGCCGGGTGCCGTCAGCCATTGCACCGCCGACGGCGGGAAGGGGCTCACGGACGGGGCCATGCCCGCATCGTACGGTGACCTGTGCCGCGGACGGCCGAGGCGCGACCGCTGTGGATGACGCGGGTTGTCCACAGGCCCGAGAAGTCGTTGGCACAACGGCGGCCCTCCCGCCAAGGATCCCGGTGTGGAACGGGTCGACGTACTCGTGGTGGCGGGTCCCGGGGAGGTCCAGGACCTGGTGCTGTCGGCTGCCGCCGCGCAGGACCTGACAGCGGCCGCGGTCACCGGCGTCGAGGAGGCCTCCCGGCACTGGGAGAGCGCCGGGGCGGTGTTCATCTCCGACCTGCTCGCCGAGCCGGTGGCCGGCCGCGCCCTACCCCACCGCAGGGAGGTGTTCCTGGTGGGCACCGATGAGGCCCTGCTCGCGACGTGGTCGGCGCCGCTGTCAGCGCGCGTGATCGCGCTGCCCGCGGGCGCGGCGTGGCTCGGGGTGGTGCTCAACGGCGACGGTGTGGTGGCGGGTCGCGCTCCGGTGGTGGCGGTGGTGGGCGGATCCGGCGGGGTGGGGGCGTCCACCCTGGCGGGGACGCTGGCCTGCCTGGCCGCTGCCGGTTCCCGTCCGGCCGCCCTGGTGGATGCCGACGTGGTAGGCGGCGGGATCGACCTGCTGCTCGGCGCCGAACAGACCGGCGGCTGGCGGTGGCCGCGGCTCAGTGGTGCGGAGGGTTACGTCGGCGACCTGCGTCCGTACCTGCCGGTGGTGGACGGGGTCTCGCTGGTGTCCATGGCCCGCGGCCCGACCGTCGACCTCGCCCGCGACCCGCTGGCCGCGATCATCGGCTCGCTGCGCCGGGGCCACGACCTGGTGGTCGTCGACCCCGGCCGTGGCCTCGGGGTGGCCGCACGGGAGTCGCTGCGGCTGGCGACCAGGGTGCTGCTG
>JAEYNS010000190.1 GCA_023412435.1 Actinomycetes bacterium
TCGCGATCAGCAGGTGCATGATCTCGGTCGAGCCCTCGAAGATCCGGTTGATCCGCAGATCACGCAGGATCTGCTCGACGGCGGCGGGACGCTCCCCCCTGGCCTCCAGCGAGTCGGCCGTCTCATAACCACGCCCGCCGCGGATCTGAACGAGCTCGTCGGCCACCCGCCAGGCCATCTCGGAGGCGTACAGCTTCAGCAGCGCGGCCTCGATCCTGATGTCGTTGGTCTCGTCGTCGGCCAGCATGCAGGACAGGTCGAGCATCGACTCCAGGGCGTAGGTGGTGCCCGCGATGAAGGCGACCTTGGTCGCGATCGCCTCGTGGGCACCGATCGGGCGTCCCCACTGGACGCGTTCGGCGGACCAGCCGCGAGCCACGTTGAGGCACCACTTGGCGCCGCCGACGCACATCGCCGGGAGCGCGAGCCGTCCGGTGTTGAGCGTGGCCAGGGCGACCTTCAGGCCACGCCCCACGCCCATCACCATGTTCTTGGCCGGAACCCGGACCCGGTGGAAGCGGATCACCGCGTTCTCTATCCCGCGCAGCCCGAGGAACTCGTTGCGGGCCTCCACCGTGATGCCGGGGGTGTCGGCCTCGACCACGAACGCGGTGATGCCGCCCCGGTCGCTCTCGGTCGCCGGTACCCGCGCCAGCACCAGGTAGAGGCTCGCGATCGTCCCGTTCGTCGCCCACCGCTTCACGCCGTCGATCAGGTAGTCGGCGCCGTCGGGGGTCGCGGTGGTCGCCAGCCGGGCGGGGTCGGAGCCGACATCCGGCTCGGTCAGCAGAAAGGCGGACACCTCGCCGGCGGCGAGCCGGGGCAGGAAGCGTCGCCTCTGTTCCTGGGAGCCGAAAAGCTTGAGCGGCTGCGGGACCCCGATCGACTGGTGGGCACTGAGCAGGGCGCCCAGCGACGGGTTGCTGGAGGAGATCAGGGTGAGCGCCCTGGTGTAGTACAGGTGCGACAGGCCCTGGCCGCCGTACTCCTCGGCGATCGTCATGCCGAACGCGCCGAGCTCGGCGAGCTCGTCGAACAACTCGTCGTACACCCGGGCCTCGCGCTCGATCCGGCGGCCGTCGATCCGCTCGGTGAGCGCGGCGGCGCGGGCAAGGAAGGCCTCACCCTTGGCCCTGGCCTCCGGGGAAGGGGTGGGCCACGGATCCACGAGGTCGAGCCGGAAGCGTCCCAGGAAGAGCTCCTTGCCGAAGCTCGGTCGTGCCCATTCGGTCTGGCGGGCGGCCTCGGCGACCTTGCGCGCCTCCCGCTCTGTGGGTCCCTGGCTGGTCGGTCTGGTGTGTTCCTTCTGTGCAGTCACGGTGCCTCCCGGCGTCCACAACTCCTCCCACCATCGGGATCCCTCCACGCTAGCCTTCCGCCCCAAGATCGCAGAAGGTCCGGCGATTCGGGCTGCTCCGGGCAACCAAGAACCCCGGGTCGCCCGGCGCCCGCTAGCGTGGTGCCATGCGCCCGCTGGTGCGATTCGTCGGGGCGGCCCTGGTGGCCGTCGCGTGCTCGGGATGCGGCCTGGCCTGGATCCCGTACGACGAGACCCCGATGCCGGCCCCGGCTCCGTCCACGACACGTCCGGAACCGAGCCCGACACCGACCCAGGAGGACGACGCCTACACCGGTGCGCTGGCGCCGGACGCCGGCTGCGTCACGCTGGACGCGGCAGCCCTGGCCTACTTCGAGGACAAGGGGCTCGTGGGCGGCGCCATCACCTACCCGCGGGGCGCCATGGTGAAGGCGAACGCGGACTGGTGGACGGTGGCCGTGGCCACGCAGGTCAACCCCAACAGCGACGGCCGGACCACCGACAACGTCGACCCGTTCGCCTTCTTCATCTCGACCCGGCCCGCCCAGGACGACTTCGAGCGCGCCACCACCCGCCGACTGTCCCCGGCCGGGGGTGGTGAGGCCCTGACGAGGGCGCGGGAGTGCCTGGCCAAGGTGCCCACCCCGAAGCCCACCCCGTCGCCCGGGGCGCCCGACACGTACACCGGCAAGCTGGCCAAGGGGGCCACCTGCACGACGGTTCCGGCAGCGATGCTCGACCAGCTCTAGGCCGTCGGCCGGGTCGGGGGAGCCGTCACCTACCCGCGCGGGCGGATGGTTCGGGCCAACCGCACCTGGTGGACGGTCGCGGTGGCGACCGAGGTGCATCCCAACAACTCGGGGCTGACCCGCGACAACGTGCCCGCCACGGCGCTGTTCGTCACCAACGACCCGTCTCTCAGGGAGTCCTCCAGGGCCCGCGTCGTGTACTTCCCGCTCAAGCCGACGAAGCGGGACACCGCCGCGGCCAGGGCGCTGAAGTGCCTGGGTGCGGGATAGGCGGAGCGCGGGTCTCAGTCCTGGGCCATCGCCTCGGCCCGCCCCGGCACCACGGCGAAGTCGATCTCGTTGCCCTCCGGGTCGGCGACCGTCCACCAGAACGGCGCGTCGGCGTCGTAGACCACGCGTCCACCCGCCGCGACCGCTGCGGCCACCCGAGCCTCAGCCTGGTCCAGCGGCACAAAGAGGTCGACGTGGATCCGGTTGCGCTGCGGGCGCGGCTCGTCCAGTTGCTGGAAGAAGACCGGCGGATTCAACCGGCGCGGGTCGTACAGGGCGGTGAGCTCGGCCCGCGGGTCCTCGACGTAGCCGAGGGCCACCCGCCAGAACTCCCGCACCGGCGGGATGTCGAGGGCGTCGATCCCCAGCTGGAAGTCCTGGACCCGGTTGGGGTCAGCGGTCAGGCCCAGGTCGCGTGCGGCCGCCTGGACCCCGCGGGCGAGCGCAGTGAAGCCGTCCGCCTCGTACTGGTCCTTGCCGCTGTCGACGGTCACGCCGGTGTAGCGCAGGTCGAGCAGCAGCGGCAGCCCCGCGGCGTCCGCCAGCCCTGCCGCTGCTTCGACCAAAGCGACGCCCTGACCGAAGTCGGCGATCGGGTAGTGCACGGCCGCGGTGAGCATCGCCCGCCAGTCGTCGGTGCCCTCACCGCTGGAGAGGTCGTCGGCGCCGGCGAGCGGGAAGACGTCCGCCTCGTTGCCCTCGGGATCGGCCATCGTCTTCCACCACCGGTTCTCGTAGTGCACCCGGGCGCCGACGGCCTCCAGCGCGTTCAGCTTGGCGGCGCCCCGCTCCCACGGCGTGCCGGCGTCGACGTGGATCCGGTTCCGCAGCGGTCGTGGGGCGTCCATCTCCTGGAACCAGATCCGCGGGTGCCGGCGCAGTGGGTCCTCCAGCAGGTCGTCGGCGGCCCTGTCGAATCCGAGCGCGGCCTGCCAGAACGGGACCACCGCACCGACGTCGAGCACGTCGATCGCCAGTTGCAGGCGCTGCATGACGGCCGGATCGGCCGTCAGACCCAGGTCGGCCGCGGCGGCCGAGATCTGCCGGGCGAGTTCGACGTCCTTGTCGGTCAGCGACCCGACGTCGTGGGTGAACAGCCGGACGTGCACCCCGTCCGCCCGCAGGTCGACATCCGGGTGGTGCCCGGCGGCCTCCGCCAGGTCACCGGTCCGGCGGACGAACGCAGCCCCGGCGGTGTGGGAACCGGTCGCGAACCAGGCGTCAGCGCCCGCGTTCAGCACCCGCCAGTCGCCGGTGCCGTCGCTGTCCTGGAACTGCCTGGCGGTCAGCGGCGTTGTCGGCATGTCCTTCTCCTCCCGCCCGTCCACGACGAGGCTCGGGGATGGTCTCCCCGCAGTATCTCCGGCGGCGGGAGCCACGCAGCCGGGCACTTGTGCGTAACCTCGGTGTCGGGCCCGCGGGGCTCGAGTCCGTCGGGCTACAGCGCGGCCCCGATGCGTTCGGAGAACTCGACGAGCCGGTTCGAGAACCCCCACTCGTTGTCGTACCAGCCGAGCACCTTGACCTGATTGCCGACGACCTCGGTCAGCGGAGCGTCGAAGATGGACGAGTGCGGGTTGCCGACGATGTCCGCCGACACCAGCGGCGCCTCGGAGTACTGCAGGTACCCCTTGAGCGGTCCTTGCGCCGCGGCCTGCGCGAAGGCGTGGTTGACCTCGGCGACGCTCGCGCTGCGTTGGAGAACCGCGGTCAGGTCGGTGATCGAACCCACCGGGACGGGGACCCGCAGGGCGAAGCCGGTGAGGCGTCCGTCCAGTTCGGGAATCACCTTCCCGATGGCCTTCGCCGCACCCGAGGAGGTCGGGATCGTCGACATCGCGGCGGCCCGCGCCCGGCGCAGGTCGGAGTGCGGGGCATCGTGCAGCCGCTGGTCGCCGGTGTAGGCGTGGATGGTGGTCATCAGGCCGCTCTCGATGCCGAATGCATCGTTGAGCACCTTCGCCAGCGGGGCCAGCGAGTTGGTGGTGCAGGACCCGTTGGAGAAGACATCCGAGGCGGTCGGGTCGAGCCGGTCGTCATTCACGCCGAGGACGAAGGTCGGCACGTCACCCTTCGCGGGCGCTGAGACGATGACCTTCCTCGCCCCGCCCTTCAGGTGGGCGAGCGCCCGGGCGCCATCGGTGAAGAAGCCGGTCGACTCGATCACCACGTCCGCGCCGAGGTCGCCCCACCTGATCGCGCCCGGGTCGCGTTCGGACAGAACCGCGAATCTGGTGTCGCCGACGCTGATGGTGTCGCCGTCCACGCCGACCCCGTCGAGGTGGCCGGAGACCGAGTCCCACTCCAGCAGGGTGGCCAGGGTCGCGGCGTCGGTGAGGTCGTTCACCGCCACCACCTGGACGTCGGCGGCGTTCGCCAGAGCCGCGCGCAGGTAGCTGCGTCCGATCCGGCCGAAGCCGTTGATACCGATCCGAACCGTCATCTCAGTGATTCCTCTCCATCGGTGCAGCGTCGTCCACGCGGCGGGACTGTGTGGTTGCGCAGGCGCGCAGCAGGTCGAGGGCGCCGGCCCGCGCCTCCTCCGAGGGGGCCGGGTCCTGTGCAGCGATCGCGAGGACGTAGCCGCCCTGGATCGTCGCGGTCAGCAGGTACGCCAGCCGGTCGGGGTCGAGACCGGGGTCGAGCTGCCCGAGCTCGATCGCGTCCCGGATCACGCCGGCGAGGGCGTCGTGGACGGTGGCGAACGCGGCCGCGATCGGCTTCAGCAGGGCCGGATCGGCGGCCACCAGGGGGTCCTGGGTCATCCGGCCGACCTTGCAGCCCTTCAGCGCCGGCAGCGGCCGGGTCAGGTAGGCGGTGAGCCTCTCCAGTGGGTCACCGGGCCCCCTCAGCAGTTGCTGGGTAGCCGGCACCAGGTCGGCGCAGTTGCGCTCAAGGGCGGCCAGGGCGAGATCCCGCTTGCTGGGGAAGTGGTGGTACATGCTGCCCTGCCCGACGCCGGAGCGCTCCCTGACTTCGCGGGGGCTGGTCGCTGCGTAGCCGCGCTCCCACATCAGCTCGCTCATCGACTGGACCAGGCGCTCGCGGGACTCCATGACTCGACTGTACATACCTCTAGGTACAGTCTCAAGGCCCATTTGTGTATGGCGCTGACAGCCGCTGTCCTGACAGGGATCGACCCCGCGGCGGGCAAGGCGATCATCTACGGCCACGGCACGACGCCACACCGCTACGTCGCGATCGACGACGTGGCCGCGCTGTGCGCCCG
>JAEYNS010000191.1 GCA_023412435.1 Actinomycetes bacterium
CTCGGGGTGGAAGCGCGACAGTAACCCCACGCCGCCGACCGCGACCACGCCGGCCAGGAACATCCCTACGGCGTCCAGCCTGCCGACCAGGGCGCCCTCCCCCAACACGATGAGTCCGTAGCTCACCGCGACGATCGGGTCGGTGGTGGTCATCGACCCGACGACGATCTCGGCCGGGCCGTTGGCGTAGGCCTGCTGGATCATCCAGCCGCCGCCGAGGTAGCAGACCAGCAGCAGCCCTGCGACCACCCACACCAGCGGCTGCTCCCACCACTGCGGTCCGCCGACGAGGTGGCTGGCCACCTTGATCAGCGCCGAGGACAGGCCGTAGAAGAAGGACCCGGCCGATGCCCACAGCAGGCAGCGCAGCGCCGGCCTGCCGAACCGTCCGCCGAAGCCGAGCGCCGTGCCGCCCAGCAGCACCACGAGGGCGCCGACGACGACGGGCATCGCGGACACGTCGGCCTGCGCGACCGCGGTCCGCGACGAGATCAGTGTGAAGGCGACGATGCCCACGATGGTGACCGTCACCGCCGTCCAGATCGCCCGAGTGGGACGGAAATGGTGGATCCTGGCCGCCAGCAGCACCGACCACGGCACCGCGAGGATGCCGACCGGCTGGACGACGGTGACCGGAGCCAGCATCAGCGCGAGGATGTGGCCGGCGGCGCCGATCGCCGCGGTGGCCAGGCCGAGCAGCCAGCGGGGGTTGCGCAGCAGGCCGAGCACCTGCCGCAGGTCCATGTGCCGGTTCGCCGTCGAGGTGTCGACCTCGCGGCCGACGGCGAGGTGCTGGATCGTCGCGGCGCTCGCGAACAGCACCGACGAGATCACCATGATCACCAGCGCCAGCGGGATGTTCTGCGGCAGCAGGGGCGACCCGGGGACGAGCAGGGGAAGCGGCACTGGTGGATCCTCAGGCTGGGAGACGGGGCCAGCCTAGCTGGCCGGGGTCGGCACGGGCGGCGCCGCCCGGGCGCGTCCCGTAGTCAGCGGGTTGTGCTCACCAACCGCCGCCACCGCCACCGCCGAACCCACCGCCGCCGCTGAAGCCCGAGCCGCCACTGGAGGCGGCTGTGGCCGACTGCAGGGACGAGCTCATCTGGCTGGCGAGCTGGTCCATCGAGGAGACGAACCCGCTGCTGAGGCTGCCGTAGCCGTAGCCGACGTACCACCCGGTGGTCGGGGTGTAGCGGCCCTCGGCCTCCAGCTGCTGGAAGACCTTCGTCCAGCGCTCGGCGACGCCGAAGATGATCGCGTACGGCAGGTAGCGGGAGAAGACGTCGATGCCCTCCTCGAACTTGATCTGCTCCGCCTCGGCGGTCGACAGGTAGAGCTCGAAGCCCTTGGTCTGGGCCAGTACAGCCGACCCCTCGGCCGTCCGCGCCCCGAACCGGTTGTTCGCGATCAGCACGCCGATCCCCGTGATCACCCCGGCCAGGCCGAGCAGTCCGAAGCCCACGAAGCCGAGCAGCAGACCGACCACCGCGCCGCCGACCACGAGGCCGATGCCGCCCAGCACCGCCACCCCCCTGACCAGGCTCGGGTTCCGGGTGAACCAGTGGAGCTCCTTGGTGACCCGGTCGTACATCCGGCTCCTCGTCCCGCTCAGGACGTCGGCGTAGGACTTGTCCTTGAGGTCGTCGGTCTCCACCACGTCGCCGTCGGAGAACAACCGGTTGAACAGGTGCTTCTCATAGCCGATCAGGCCCTTGCTGGTCGCCAGCTTGGTGAACGTCCAGTCCTTCCTGCCGGTCTGCTCGATCTTGAGATAGCCGCGGACGGCGAGGTCGATCATCGTGGCGGTGATGTCGGTGTTGTCGGCGGTGTGGTCGGTGAGGATGCCGAGTTCGCCGGGTCGGGCCTGCGCGGGCGGGCTGAACTGCACCGCCACCGGCGCCTTCAGCGCGCCCTTGCCGACTGCCACCTCCTGGCCGGGGGCAGGGGACACACCCGGGGTCAGTCCGAGGTAGACCTCGTCACGGCTGCCCCGGCGGGTCCGCTGGATCAGCCAGCCGAGGCCGAGCGCGGACAGGCCCGCCGTCAGCCCGCCGGTGACGGGGGTGACCGGGAACATGTTCCCGATGTGGTAGCGGGTGGTGAACCGCGGCTCGGCGTTGGTGAAGGTGCCGGCCGGGAACCCGGCGACGATCTGCAGCGGCTCGCCCTCCCCGAGCCTGCCGTGACTGAAGGTGGCGGTGGTGCCGTCCATCGCCGCCGACTCGCACGGCGAGGACCCCCAGAAGCTGCCGGCGAAGCAGGCCACCCGGGACACGTCCACCGGACCGGTGACCGTCGCTGTGACGCGGTTGATCGGCACCTCCCAGCCGGTGCCGACGACGTTCCAGTTGAACTCGTCGAGCCCGGACTGGGACTGCCGGGGTGCCAGCAGGCCGCGGATCGTGTAGTTGATCGTGTAGCGCTGCACCCCGGTGTAGGTCCGGCTCTCGCTGCCGACCCGGATCAGCAGGTTGCCCCACTCCTCCTGGGTCTGCACCTCCGCGTTGGCACCGGTCGGGCTCGAGACCTCGCCCACGGTGACGTCCAGCGCCCGCCAGTGGTCCGGGTCGTCGGCGATCTCCTGCTGCAGCGGCAGCGTGATGTAGGGGCCGTGGCCCGGGTCGCTGCCGAAGTTGAAGTCGAGGTCGAGGCGCACCCTGGTGACGCCGCCGTCGGCGTCGACGGCGGCCGTCACGGTGTAGGCGTCGATCCGCCAGGACGGCTGGTCGTCATCGGCCGAGGCAGTGGCGGTGGGCAGCACGAGAAGCGCTGCCGTGGCAAGGACGAGCAGGACCGGTCGCAGTAGGCGTCGCACCCCACGAGGCTAACGCCAGGGCGGGCCACTTGACAGCGCCCCGCGACCCCGACCGGCCCCTGCCTGTTCCCCCGGTATCCTGTGCCCGACCCTGAGGAGGCTTCGTGGGACGGAGGGTGTCGGCAGAACTGCTCGCCGTCGTGGTCGCCATGGTGCAGGGCGAGCCGTGCGTGCTGGTGCTGGGCGAGCCGCCGCGGCTGCCCGCGGGCCCGCTGATGCCGGGGCACCACTCGCTGCAGGCCGCCACCCGGGCCTGGGTGGAGGACCAGACCGGACGGGCGCTCGGCTACCTCGAACAGCTGTACACCTTCGTCGACCTCGACCGAGCCGACCAGGCCGACCAGCGGCTGTCGGTGTCGTACCTCGCGCTCACCACGCCGACCACCGACACCGGCATCGGCAGCTGGAACCGGTGGTACGACCTCATGCCGTGGGAGGACCTGCGGGCTGGGTCAGGCCTTGTCACAGGGTTCACCCCCGCGCTGGAGGCGTGGGTGGCCGCCGAGCCCGGGCTCGCTGAGGCCCGCCGCCGGCGCTGCGCGATCACCTTCGGGCTGGACGGGCAACCGTGGCAGGCCGATCTGGTGCTGCAGCGCTACGAGTTGCTCTACGAGGTCGGCCTCGTGCCGGAGTCCCCTGCGGCCTGGCGGTTGCCGGACCACCGGCTCGCCCCCGGCGCCCGGATGCTCGGCGACCACCGGCGGGTGCTCGCGACCGGGCTTGCCAGACTGCGGGCCAAGATCCAGTACCGCCCTGTGGTCTTCGAGCTCATGGCTCCCGAGTTCTCGCTTCGGCAGCTGCAGGACTGCGTCGAGGCGCTGGCCGGCACGCCCGTGCACACCCAGAACTTCCGGCGCCTCGTCGAGCAGCAGAACCTGGTCGAGGAGACCGGGCGGATGGACGCCTCCACCGGCGGACGCCCGGCGCGGCTGTACCGGTTCCGTCGCGAGATCCTGCAGCAGCGCAACGAGGCGGGCACCAAGCTGCCGTTGCCACGAGTGCGCTGACCACCGCGGCTGGTGCGCCGCCGTTCATCGGTTCCCACCACCTGACGCGGGTGCGCCCGCTGCCCCTGCCGGCCCGCCCTGCCCACATCGTGGGCGGGATTTGGTGATCGGTTTTGCTCAGGAGTAGCATTTCTTTTGCTCGAAGTTAGCAAAAGGGTGGGAGGGACCCATGACGACAACCCTGCCGACCGCCGCGGAGCTCTACCCCAGGGTGCGTCACGTCGTGCCCGAGGTCGAGTGGGCCACGATGGCCGACGATGTCGAGGCGATCCTGCGGCTCAAGGCCGAGCGCAACGCGGTCATCCTCGCCCACAACTACATGACGCCCGAGATCTTCCACGGCGTCTCCGACATCGTCGGCGACTCCCTGGCGCTGGCCCGTGAAGCGACCACCGTCGAGGCGGACGTGATCGTGCTCGCCGGGGTCCACTTCATGGCAGAGACCGCCAAGCTGCTCAACCCGTCCAGGACGGTCCTGATCCCCGACCTGCGCTCCGGCTGCTCGCTGGCCGAGTCGATCACCCCCGCCGACGTCAGGGAACTGCGACGGCAGCACCCCGGCGTCCCCGTGGTGACCTACGTCAACACCTCGGCGGCGGTGAAGGCCGAGTCGGACATCTGCTGCACCTCCGGCAACGCGGTCGCGGTGATCGAGAGCCTCGGCGTGCCGAAGGTGATCATGATCCCGGACCGCTTCCTGGCCGCCAACATCGCCCGGCAGACCGGCGTCGAGGTGATCACCCACCCGGGCGCCTGCGAGGTGCACGAGCGGTTCACGCCCGCCGACATCAGGCAACTGCGCGCCGACTACCCGCAGGTCACCGTGCTCGCCCACCCGGAGTGCCCGCCCGAGGTGGTGGACGAGGCAGACTACGCCGGGTCGACCGCCCAGATGGTCGGCTTCGTGGGACAGCACCGGCCCCGCCGGGTGGCGCTCATCACCGAGTGCTCGATGAGCGACAACGTCGCCCAGCAGTTCCCGGAGACCGAGTTCGTCAGGCCCTGCAACCTGTGCCCGCACATGAAGCGGAACACCCTGGCGAAGATCCGCCGCAGCCTGGAGACCCTCAGCCACGAGGTGACCATCGACTCAGATGTCGCGGAGCGGGCCAGGGCCGCCGTCGACCGCATGCTGCTGGTCGGGAGCAAGTGATGCCGGCAACCCGCAGGATGGACGCCGGCTGCCCGGTCATCGTCGGCGCAGGCCTCGCAGGGCTGAGCGCCGCTGTGGAACTGTCGCCGCGACCGTGCATCGTGCTCAGCGCCGGCGCGGTGAGCACAGGTACCTCCACCGGGTGGGCCCAGGGCGGGATCGCGGCCGCGGTCGGGGCGGATGACGATCCCTCCCTCCACTGCGCCGACACGCTCGCCGCGGGCGCGGGATTGTGCGAGCCGTCGGTTGCGCAGTCGATCACCGCCGCCGGGCCGGGTGCAATCGCATGGCTGGCGGGCCTGGGTGCCCGGTTCGACACCGCTGCCGACGGCAGCCTGCGGCTCGGCCTCGAAGGGGCGCACAGCAGGCGGCGGATCGTGCACGCCGATGGTGATCGCAGCGGCGCCGAACTGCTGCGGACCGTCGTCGAGGCGGCACGCCGGCTGGAGTCGGTGGCATTGTGGGACTACTCCCCCGCCGTCGACCTGCTGGTGGAGGACGGACGGATCGCCGGGGTGCGGGTCGGTACCCCCACCGGGCCGCTCGACCTGATGACCGACGTCGTGGTGCTCGCCACCGGCGGCCTGGGCGGCCTGTTCAGCCACACCACCAACCCGCTCGGCGCCCGCGGCCAGGGCCTGGGGCTGGCCTACCGGGCCGGCGCGCTGCTGCGCGACCTGGAACTGGTGCAGTTCCACCCCACCGCCCTCGACGTCGCGGCCGACCCGATGCCGCTGGTCAGCGAGGCGGTCCGTGGCGAGGGCGCGATAGTGGTCAACGAGCTCGGCGAGTGGGTGCTGGCCGATCCGCTGGCCGCCCGCGACGTGGTCTCCCGCGCGGAGTGGGCGCAGCTCCAGGCCGGCCACCGGGTCTTCCTGGACGGACGGCGCTCCCCCGGACCGCGCTTCGCCGAGCTGTTCCCGTCCATCCACGCCAGCGCTGGCGCGGCCGGGCTCGACCCGGCCAGCGACCTGCTGCCCGTCCGTCCGGCGGCTCACTACCACATGGGAGGCGTGGCGGTGGACGCCTTCGGCGAGAGCACCGTCCCCGGCCTGTACGCCGTCGGCGAGGTCGCCTCGACCGGGCTGCACGGTGCCAACCGGCTGGCCAGCAACTCGCTGCTCGAGGCCGTCGTGTGCGGCAGGGCGGTTGGCGGCCACCTGGCCGCCGCGTACCGGCCCGGCACCGCCCGTCCGCCCCACCCGTCGCACCCGGCCTGGC
>JAEYNS010000337.1 GCA_023412435.1 Actinomycetes bacterium
CCTCGACGAGGTCGGCGCTGACCGAGGTGACCACGCCCGGCTTCGCCGCGACGGTCACGTCGCCGGCGTCCACGGCCCCGCGGTACTCCATGCCGGTGCCGACGAACGGCGACTCGTTGCGGATCAGCGGCACCGCCTGGCGCTGCATGTTGGCACCCATCAAGGCCCGCGACGCGTCGTCATGCTCGAGGAACGGGATCAGGGCGGTCGCCACCGACACCATCTGGCGCGGCGAGACGTCCATGTAGTGCACGTCCGCCGGCGGAACCTCGTCGGCGTCGCCGTGCTTGATCCGCACCAGGACGCGGTCCTCGAGGAAGGAGCCGTCGGCGCCCAGCTTGGCGTTGGCCTGGGCGACGATGTAGCGGTCCTCCTCGTCGGCGGTCAGGTAGTCGATCTGCTCGGTGACCTTGCCGTCGATGACCTTGCGGTACGGGGTCTCGATGAAGCCGAACGCGTTCACCCGGGCGAAGGACGCCAGCGAGCCGATCAGGCCGATGTTCGGGCCTTCCGGGGTCTCGATCGGGCACATCCGGCCGTAGTGCGACGGGTGGACGTCACGGACCTCCATGCCGGCGCGGTCACGGGACAGGCCGCCCGGGCCGAGCGCGGACAGCCGCCGCTTGTGGGTCAGGCCCGAGACCGGATTGGTCTGGTCCATGAACTGCGACAGCTGGGAGGTGCCGAAGAACTCCTTCAGCGCCGCCGAGACGGGACGGATGTTGATCAGGGTCTGCGGCGTGATCGCCTCGATGTCCTGGGTGGTCATCCGGTCGCGGACGGTCCGCTCGAGCCGGCCGAGGCCGATCCGGAGCTGGTTCTGGATCAGCTCGCCGACGGTGCGCAGCCGGCGGTTGCCGAAGTGGTCGATGTCGTCGGTCTCGACGACCAGGTCGCCCAGCTCGGTGCGTCCCTCGTGCAGGGCGACGACGTAGCGGATCGCCGCGACGATGTCGTCCAGGGTCAGCACCTGGGTGTCGAAGGGCAGGCCGGTGCCGAGCTTCTTGTTGATCTTGTAGCGACCAACCTTCGCCAGGTCGTACCGCTTCGGGTTGAAGTAGTAGTTCTCCAGCATCTGGTGCGCGGCCTCACGGGTCGGCGGCTCGCCCGGGCGCAGCTTGCGGTAGATGTCGAGCAGCGCCTCGTCGGTGTTGGCGGTGTGGTCCTTCTCCAGGGTGAGCCGGATCGACTCGTACTCGCCGAACTCGGCGAGGATCTGCTCATTGGTCCAGCCGAGGGCCTTGAGCAGCACGGTGACGTTCTGCTTGCGCTTGCGGTCGATCCGCACGCCCACCATGTCGCGCTTGTCGATCTCGAACTCGAGCCAGGCGCCACGACTCGGGATGATCTTGCAGGTGAAGATGTCGCGGTCGGAGGTCTTGTCCGCGGTCTGCTCGAAGTAGACGCCCGGCGAGCGGACCAGCTGGGACACCACGACCCGCTCGGTGCCGTTGATGATGAAGGTGCCCTTCTCGGTCATCAGCGGGAAGTCGCCCATGAAGACCGTCTGGCTCTTGATCTCACCGGTGTCGTTGTTCATGAACTCGGCCGTCACGAACAGCGGAGCGGCGTAGGTGACGTCACGGTCCTTGCACTCCTCGACCGAGTGCTTCGGGTCCTCGAACCGGTTGTCCCGGAAGGACAGCGACATGGTCTGGGAGAGGTCCTCGATCGGCGAGATCTCCTCGAAGATCTCCTCGAGGCCCGCCTTGGTGTTGATGTCGGTGCGACCCTCGGCCTGGGCGGCGGCTACCCGCGCCCGCCATGCGTCGTTGCCGACCAGCCAGTCGAAGGACTCGACCTGGAGATCCAGCAGATTGGGAACCTCAAGCGGCTCGTGGATCTTCGCAAAGGAGATCCGACCGCTGGGTGAGACGACATTGGTGTTCTTCGACGCAGTGCGCGAGACGGCCAAGGTGGAGTCCTTCCAGAAACCCGGCGCGACGCCGGTTCGATGCACGCAGAACGGCCCGCGTCAAAAGTCACGGGTCGTCGATGGCATGGGCAAAGCGATAGCTTACCCTGCAGCCCGCCAGGAGGCAAACGGCGTCGGGGCACGGCGGACACCCCGGCATCGGGGTCAGCCGCCGGCTGACGGGCGTCGGGCCGTCACCGCGGCGGGGCCGCGATGGAGCACTCGGGGCGGGGACGACGTGGCCGCGTCAGCGGGGCCGGTCGTCTCACCTGGGCGCGCCGCCGACCTTAGCGAAGCAGGACGACGGACACCATCCGGATCGGTGAACTACCCCGAACATGAGTGATCGGCGCTTGCGGCCGGCACGGGAGGGGTGGCCAGCTGCAAGCACCGATCGTGAGGTGTACTCATCCGACGCATTGTGGGGGGGCGCCGATGAGGTAATCAGATCATGGCTTGACAGGTGTTGTCAAGCGAGTGTCAAGTTCTTTCTCTCCGAATCCTGTTTCGGCCGCCTTCTGCCAGGCGTCGATGGACTGCTTGAGCCGTCCCTCGGTCTCGTAGATGCGGGCCGCGGCCGCGAAGTGCTCGGCCGCCTCCTGCGGACGGGATGCCCTCACCAGGGCCTCGGCGAGGATGCACTCCGACGTGCCCCTGCCGTAGGTCGGGTTCTCCAGCACCGGGTCGAGGATCACGCTCTCGATGATGGCGATGGTCTCCTCGACGCGGCCCTCGATCAGGGCGAGCCTCGCCCGGGCCTGCCGGAGTTCGACGACGTCCGCCGCGTTGCCCAAGATCTCCAGGCCGGTCGCGCTCATCCGCAGCATCTCGCCGACACCCTCGGTGATCCCCGCGTCCAGCCGGCAGTTGGCGGCGCTGCGGTGGAAGCGCAGCCACATCCGCAGATCGCGCTGCGGGCTGAGCAGCTGCTTGGCCTCGTCGTGCTTGGTCAGGCCGAGGTCGACGTCCCCGTTCTTGAAGGCCGCCGTGCCGATCGTCCAGGCCACCATTCCACGCGAGTGGTCGGAGGCCAGCCGAGGCGCGATCGCGTCGAGCCGGTCGAGGTAGGGGGCCATCTCCGCGGGCGGGTGGCCAGCCTCGGAAAGCGCGCTGACAACGGCCATCAGTGCTTCGGCAAGGATGATCGGGGGTGCCGATCCCGCCGCTTCGACGGCTGCCGCACCGTGCGCGATGGCCAGCCCGAGCCGGTCGCTGGCGCGGAAGGCGATCGAGGCAAGGCTGAGCGACTGGGCGCGCGCCACGGGGTACCGGCGAGCGGTCTCGTGGTCGATCAGTTCCGTGGCGATCTCGGCCGCCGCGGCGAACTCGGCCTGGGCGAACCGGGCCTGGCTCAGGACGTACATCGACTCCCAGTGGCGGATCAGGTCGCCGGTCGCCTTCGCGCTGGTGGCGGCGCGACGGGCGTGCTGCTCGGCGGCCGACCAGTCGCGTTCGTACCAGGCGCGCTCGGCGATCAGCAGGTTCTCGACCGCCTCGGGGCTGGTCTTCTGCTGCTCGGAGAGCAGGGTGGCGGCCTTGTCGTAGTGCTCCCTGATCCCCCACTCCAGTGGTGAGACCCCCAGCCGGCGGGCGAGGAACTCGACCACCTCGGGCGTCGGCGTGCGGCGTCCGCTCTCGAGGTGGGAGATGTAGCTGCCCGAGTACTTCCCGCCGCCCAGCTCGACCTGGGACATCTTCTGCCGGCGGCGGGTTTCCTTCAGCAGGTGGCCGAACTCCAATGCCCGTGACGAGCCTGACACGTCGACCTCCTCCTGGGGTTACGCCAGAAGACTGTCAAATCTTGACAGCCCAGTCAAGTATCCGGTACGTTCCGTCAACGAGGAGAGCCTTATTACCGCAAAGGGGAACAACACCATGGCCACCGTTCGCAAGATCATCGCAGCGGCAGTCGTTGCCGGCGCCATCGCCATCAGTGCCGTCGGGCAGGCGGACGCTGCACCCGTGAAGCCCATCAAGTCCATCGTGGTCAGTCCTGCCGGCGGGCAGGGTGACTGGCCTCTGGCCAAGTAGGGCACGACAGACCAACCTGAACTTCGTTACCCACCCCCGTAATAAGGCCAATCCCTAACCC
>JAEYNS010000354.1 GCA_023412435.1 Actinomycetes bacterium
CAGGACGAAGATGATGATCGGCACGGTGACGATCACCGCCGCGGCGGCGATGCTGCCGGTCGGCTGGGTGAAGCTCGAATCACCGGTGAAGAAGGCGAGCGCTGCCGGGACGGTCCGCGAGGCGTCGGAGGAGGTCAGCGAGATCGCGAAGAGGAAGTCGTTCCAGGCGAAGATGAACACCAGGATCGCGGCGGTGAACATGCCGGGTGCGGCCAGCGGGACGATCACCTTGGTGAAGGCCTGGAACGGGGTCGCGCCGTCCATCTGGGCCGCCTTCTCGAGGTCCCAGGGGATCTCCTTGAAGAAGGCGACCAGGGTGTAGATGGCGAGCGGGAGCGAGAAGGTGAGGTAGGGGATGATCAGGCCGATCCAGGTGTCGTAGATGCCCAGGCCGCGCCACATGTTGAACAGCGGGCCGACCAGCGCCGCCTGCGGGAACATCGCGATCGCGAGCGCCATCGACAGCAGCAGCTTCTTGCCGGGGAACTCGAGCCGGGCGATCGCGTAGGCCGCGAACATGGCCACGATGACCGACAGCAGCGTCGCGATGACCGCCACGCCGAAGGAGTTGCGCAGCGCCGAGGTGAACAGCTCGTCGCGGAACACGGAGCTGAAGTTGGACCAGGTCCACTCCTTGGGGAAGAAGGTGGGTGTGCCCTCGCGGAAGGTGTCGGGGCTCTTGAACGAGAGCGAGACCATCCACAGCAGGGGGAACGCGGCCCACACCAGGATGATCAGGCCCCAGAAGGTCCACCAGTTGCTGGTGCGCCGGCCGTCCATCAGCTGTCCCCCCTGACCTGCGACAGGTCGGTCTTGAACCCCTTGATGAAGATGAAGGCGATCACGACGACGGTGAAGAACAGCAGCACCGAGATCGCCGAGCCCGCGCCCAGGTTCACGAGCGTCACGTTCTGCCGGTAGGCCAGGAACGAGAGCGTCTCGGTCTCGTTCGCACCGTTGGTCATGACGAACGGGTTGTCGAAGATCCGCCACGCGTCGAGCGTGCGGAACAGCACCGCGACCATGATCGCCGCCTTCATGTTCGGCAGGACGACCTTCCACAACCGCTGCCAGGCCGTGGCGCCGTCGACCTTGGCCGCCTCGAGCAGCTCCTCGGGGACCTGCACCAGACCGGCGAGCAGCAGCAGCGAGATGAACGGCGTCGTCTTCCAGATCTCGGACAGCGTGATGACGAACAGGCTCGACCAGCGCTCGCCGAACCAGTTGAACTCGTCCAGCCCGAACCACTGGTTCACGAAGCCGGAGTCGAGCTGGAAGGCGTAGCGCCACACGAACGCGGAGACCACGGTGATGATCCCGTAGGGCACGAGGATCGCCGTGCGCACGAAGGACCGGCCGCGGATGATGCGGTACATCACCCAGGCGAACCCGAACCCCAGGACGAGCTCGATCGCGACGCTGGCGACCGTGATGATCGTCGTCGTCACCACCGCCGACCACCACACCGGGTCCGTCAGGACCGTCGTGTAGTTCCGCAGCCCGACGAACTCGCGCCCCTCCGGATCGGTGAGCCGGTACCGGTAGAAGGACAGCACGATGGCGTACACCAGCGGGTACGCCGTCACCAGGATCATCACCAGGAACGCGGGTGCGGTCAGCCGCAGACCCAGGCGGCGTTCGCTGCGCAGCCGGTCCGAGGCGCGTGCCGACCCCCGGGCGGCGGGCGCGGCGGGCGCGGTCCTGGGCGCGTCGGTCACGGCCACGTCGGGCTCCTCACAGCAACCGCTCCCCCTGGAGCACCTCGGACATGTAGGTGTCGGTCCGCTCGGGGGTCTGCGGCGAGCGGACCGACGTCGACGGGTGCCAGGTGCGCTGCACCGAGGTGGACACGTCGCCGTAGTAGGGCGTGATCGGACGAGGACCCGCGCTGTTGATCGACTCGCGGATCAGGTCCGCCATCGGGAAGGCCTCGATCACCGCGGGGTCGTCGTAGGCGGCCGAGCGGGCCGCGGGGTTGCCGGCCTCGACCATGTACTGCACGTTGTGCTCGAGCGAGGTGATGCACTTCACCGCGTCGAGCGCCTCCTCGGGGTGGTCGGTGAACTCGCCGATGCCCAGGTCGATGCCACCGAGCGGCGGTGCGCTCTCCTGGCCCGCCTCGACGCGGGGGTAGCGGGCCCAGCCGATGTCCTCCAGCACCGAAGCGTCCAACGCGCCCGTGTCCACCGCGCCCTTGGCGGCCTGGTACACGTAGGGCCAGTTGACCATGAAGGCCCCTCGATCGCTCTGGAACAGGGTGCGTGCCTCCTCCTCGGACGAGGTCGACAGGTCGGGTGGCGCCGCCGAGGAACGGGCGAGGCGTCCGACGATGTCCGCGGCCCGGTCGCCCGCCGGAGAGGCGACCGACGGCGTGGCGTCCGCGCCACGTTCGGCGTCGGTGATGATCTGACCGCCGCCCGATTCGATCAACGCGTTGATCCACACCATGTAGCCCTCGTAGCGGCGACCCTGCAGTCCGATGCGCAGGCCCTGCGACTCGGCCGCGTCGATCATCTGGTCCCAGGTGAACTCCGGTGAGGTGGGGTCGACGCCGGCGGCCTCGGCAGCGGAC
>JAEYNS010000008.1 GCA_023412435.1 Actinomycetes bacterium
GGAGTACACGATCGAGGGGATCAGGTCAGGCAGGTTCACCAGCTGATCGGCGCTCCGCAGCCGGCCGCGGGCTTCGCCGGCGTCCACCAGCCAGGTCTCGCCGTCGTCGCGCCGGATCACGAACGGCTGTCCGGGTCGCAGTTCTCCGCCGGGGTGGCCGTCGACCGCGTCGAGCGGGGTCGGCACGGTGGCGAAGCCGACAGCGCCCTCCAGCGGCAGCTCGAAGGCGCCCTCGGGCAGAGGAGTGGCGCTCGGCGCTGCGGAGGTGGGTGCCTGATCGCGTGGCGCGGCCGTCGCCGAAGGCGGGGACGGGGCTCGCCGCTCCGGCTGGGCACCGAGGTCGATCACCAGTGGCTGGGGTGAGATCGCGAACGCCGAGAGGGGAACGGCCAGCCCGGCGACCGACGCGGCCGCGAGGGCGGGACGGGCGGGCAGCACGACGCCGCGCCCCAGCCGCAGCACCCAGTCGGCGACGATGCCGAACGGGGGCCGCAGCAGGAACAGGTGAGCGGCGGCCAGGCCGGTGACCAGCGGCACGACGACCGCGAGCGGGGTGACCGCGTGCCACGACTCCACGAGCGGGATGAACGCCACCACCGCCAGCCCGCGCAGCCCCCACAGGTGCCAGACGTAGACCTGCAGGGTCCGGGTGCCGGCAGTGGTGATCCAGGACCGTCCACGCGGCACCAGCAGCAGCAGGCAGGCGCCCAGCGTCACCGCCCCGAGGTACCACACCAGGCGGAACCCGGCCCCCCAGGCGGCGTAGCTGTTGAGCAGGTCGTAGGTGTTGCGAGCGGTCAGGATGCCGCGGACCCGCAGCAGGCGCGGGAACGCGTACACCACGGCAAGGGCGCCGAGCAGGACGACAGCCGCGAACGGCCGCCACCGGGCGGTCCGATCCAGGAACGCCGTCACCTGCTCGCGACGCAGCCGCAGACCGAGGGCGAAGAACGGCGCGAAGCAGACTACCCGCGACAGGCTGAGCCAGTCGCCGACCGCCGGCAGGTACCCGACGGCCAGCGCGATCACCACCAGTGTCGGCAGCAGCACGCGGGTCGGCACCCTCGCCAGCGCCGGGGTGAGCAGGTACCAGATCGCGGCTGCCAGCAGGTACCAGCTCGCGTTGGCCACGCTCCACGGAGTGAACGAGACGTCCCGTCCGGCCAGCACCTCGAGGCCGTAGATGCCGCTGTACAGCACCAGGTACAGCAGCAGGAACTGCCCCACCCGCGCGATCCGGAAGCCGCCGTCCGCGCGGAGCAGGCTCTGCGCGCCCAGGCCGGTGGTGAACACGAACAGCGGCATGTGGAACAGGTAGATCCAGAAGAACAGCGGCGCGTAGGCAGGGAACAGCCTGCTGAACGGGTCGATGTAGTGCCCGACGACCACCAGCACGATCAGGACGTACTTCAGGTTGTCGAAGAACGGCACCCGCTCCACCGCACGGGCGGGCAGCGGCCGGGCAGCCGTGTCACCCCTGGTCAAGGCCGTACTCGCTGCTGAGGTCGGCGTAGATCCGTGCGCAGTTGCCCCGGTCGGTGAACGGGAAGAAGGCGTCGATCCGCGCCAGGTACTCCGCGGTGGGAACCGCGTGGCGGTCGATCGCCGCCAGCACCTGTGCCGCCAGTGCGGCGACATCGGCGACCACGGGCCCGAAGCCGTCGCGGCCCGGCTGGAAGTCGCCCATCGGGTAGCTGGGGGGCAGCTCGGCGGGCAGGAAGTACACCAGCGGCTTGCGCATCACCGCGAAGTCGAACTGGATGCCCGAGTAGTCGGTCACCAGCACGGCGGCCTGCCGCAGATGCAGCTCGTAGCCCTCGTCGGCGGCCGTGGAGATGTCGACCAGCTCGGCGGCCAGCGGGTTGGTCGACCGCAGCCGGACGAAGTCGTCCACCTGCGTGGTCAGGGTGGGGTGCAGCAGGAACCGGATCCGGTGGCCGCGCTCCCGCAGCCCGGCCAGCAGTGCGGCGTCGGTCAGCACCCTGGAGTACACCCGGTAGAACGGGCTGTCGACGAAGGCCTCGGTGTAGCCGCGGGTCTGCCCCATCCTGGTCAGGTCGTTGGCGACGTAGCGCCGCCAGGTCGGGCAGATGAGCACCACCGGACGGGGGTCGGGCACCAGCCCGTCGTAGCGGGCCAGCCCGGTCAGCCGCAGCGACCGCTCCGTGTAGCCGTACTCGGGCCGGCGGAGGTTCGCGAGCTCCCGCGGGGAGGCGCAGTAGTAGCGCTCGGTGTTGTCGATGTGGCGGGCCTGCAGGTGCGGGATGTGCTGCACCGTCAGGCCATGCTGGACGCAGACCACGCGGGCACGGTTGGCGCTGGAGAACCAGCGCCGCTCGAAGGCGTTGAGCCCGCAATAGGCGAACACGTTGGAGTGGGTGCCCACGACGAGCTCGGCATTCAGCGCGTAGAGCTTGCGCCACCAGCCGGCGAAGTTGACCAGTTTCCGGCCCTCGCCCTTCAGCCGGGCGTACGCGGCGGCGTCGGGGTGGACCACGTAGCGGTGCTCGACGCGGCGCGCCGACCGCTCTCCGGGCCGTGGGGACCGGCTGGCGGCGGCGCGGGCGCTGGCGTACTCGAACAGGTACTGGCCGTTGTCGCCGCCCATGTAGAGCTTGTCGAAGTACAGCACCAGCCGCTTGCGACGAAACACCCCGCGGGTGAGGTTGAACACCAGCCGCAGGCCGAGTTCCCTGAGCTTGTCGTACGGCTTCAGCTTGGCGCCGCGGATCCCCGCCAGCGCCGCGAGTTCCGCGCCGACCGCCGCCCGCCGGGACGGGCGCTCCACCCGAAGCTGCTCCCCGGCGTACCGGAGCGCGAGCGGCCCCAGGTCGACGTAGCGACAGCCGAGGTCGGGGGCCAGCCGTGCGGCGGCGGTCGCGAACCGCAACGGTGCCCTGCCGGGCTGGACGGACACCTCGAACCACAGCCTCGTCCCCGGGGCCAGGTGCGCCAGGGGAAGACGCAGGTCGAACGCCCGGTACGACACGAGCACCCGGCCGAAGTAGCGGTACTCGGTACGCAGCCCGGCATCGGGGACCACCCGTGGGTCGCCGCCGACGTGGACGCGCACCTCGTCCCCGCCGCCGAACAGCGGGCTGTCCACGAAGCCGTGCAGCACGAACTCGCCGTCCAGGCTCATCAGGCTGCGCAGTTCGACGGTCGCCGGCCCCGCCGACTCCCCGCGCGCGGCCAGCAGGTAGCGCCGGAAGTGCTCGGGCACCGTCCGGATCCGCTCGCCGAGGGCCGCAGCGTCGAGCCGGGTGGCGATCTGCCGGGTGAGGTCGAGGAACTCGTCCAGCTGGGTGTCGGTCAGGACGCGCTTGTCGTTGTCGGCGAGGTTGCGCCGGAACCGGCGGTAGAGCTCGGTGACCGCCTCCCGCTGGGCGGCGACCGGGCGAGAACCCGCACGCTCCGCAGCGAGCCGGCGGGCGAAGTCCAGGTACCAGGCGGGATCGTACGGCTGCTCCTCGACCACCTCAGCCGACACTGTGGGCCTCCAGGACGCGCGCCAGCCCGGCGCGCAGACTGATCCGGGGCGCCCAGCCGAGGGCCTCCAGCTTCGCCGTCGACAGCGGCAGGTAGCCGAAGCCGCTGTAGCCGGGCGGGGTGGTGGCGCTCCCCACGTCCACCCGTGGCCGCCTCGCGCCCGGATGGCCGGGCGGCAGCGGCGTGTCGGCCAGCAGGTCGGCGAGTTCCCTGATGGTCACCGGCTCGGTCTCGTTGGCGATGTTGTACACCTCGTTCGGTCCCCGCAGCAGGGCGGTGAGGATGCCCCGGACGGCATCGGTGACGTAGCAGTACCCCCGCACGGTGCTGCCGTCCCCGGCCAGCCGCAGGTCGTCCCCCGCCAGTCGTGCCGCCACCAGGTCGGCCATCGCGCGGCCGTCGTCGGCGAGCTGCATGCCCGGCCCGTAGACGCTCGCCAGCCGCCACAGCTGGCACGGCAGCCCGAACTGGGCGGACGCGACCCGCAGCACGGTCTCGGCCATGCGTTTGCTCTCGGGGTAGGAGTTGCGCAGCTCGAGGTGGTCGAACCGCCCCACCACAGTCTCGGGGAGTCGGCCGTCGGAGTCCGGGTCGGCGGTGCCGTACAC
>JAEYNS010000027.1 GCA_023412435.1 Actinomycetes bacterium
CCCTTGGCCAGCCCGAGAGCGAGGAAGCCCGCCGTCCGCTCGTCCACCCGGACGTGGCGCTGCAGCCCGTCCGCAGCCGCCGCGGCCAGCGCCAGCGGAGCCGAACGCGACCCGGGGGCGAGGACGAGGTCGGTGACCCCGCCCGCCAGCAGTTCGGCGACCACCGCCTGCGCGCAGGACCAGGACCGGCTCATCACAGGCTCCTCAGGGGTTGGGGCAGGCTGAGCCAGCGCTGCTTCCACCAGGCGGTGGATTCGGGGGTCGCCTGCCAGCCTTCGGGGTCACCTGCCGCCACGTCGCGGACGGCGATGCTTCCGTCGCGTGCCACCAGCGGATCCTCGGTGACGTCGCGGGTCAGCAGGGCGGCGGTGTTGAGGCCGCAGGCGTAGGGAAGGTCAGGAAGGCAGGCTGCCAGGGCCAGCCCGGCCCGCAGCCCCACCGAACTCTCCAGCGCCGAGGACACCACCACCGGCAGCCCGAGACGTTCGGCCAGTTCGAGGCAGCGCCGCACCCCGCCCAATGGCTGCACCTTCAGCACGGCGATGTCGGCTGCCTCAAGCTCGGCGACCCGCTCCGGGTCACCGCTGCGCCGGATCGACTCGTCGGCCGCGATCGGGACCTCGATCCCGCGGCGGGCCAGTTCCCGCCGCAGCCGGGCGAGATCGGCCACCTCGGCGCAGGGCTGCTCGGCGTACTCCAGGTCGAAGCGGGAGAGCACCCGCAGCCGGCTGAGCGCGTCCGGCACGCTCCACGCACCGTTGACGTCGATCCGCAGCCGCCCGGTCGGGCCGAGCGCGTCGCGCACCGCCTCCACCCGCGCGACGTCCTCGGCGAAGTACTGGCCCCGCTCGCCCACCTTCACCTTCGCCGTCGTGCAGCCCGACCCGGACACGATCGTGTGGGCGGTGGCAGGGTCGGTGGCCGGCACCGTGACGTTGACGGGGACCCGCTCCCGCAGCGGCGCGGGGAAGCCGTCGACGGCCGCCTCCCGCGCGGCCAGCGCCCAGGCGTCGATCTCGGGACGGGCGTACTCCGCGAACGGGCTCCACTCCGCCCACCCCGCGGGCCCGCGCAGCAGGACGCCCTCCCGGACGGTGAGGCCGCGGAACCGGGTGCGCAGCGGCAGGGCGTAGACGCCGGCGAACCCGATCATGCCGCCACGAGTCCGACGAGCAGCCCCACCGCGCAGGCGAGCTCTCCGATCCCGGTACTGCGCAGGACGGCGATCAGGTCTCGCCCGCTCGCCCCGTCCAGCACCCTGGCGACCGGCGCGGCGAGCACGGGCACCAGCGCCAGTCCCAGCAGCGCCGGCCAGTCCGTGGTGGCGGCCACCCCCACCACGGACGCGGCGGCGGCCAGCACCAGCGCGGTGAAGAACCACCGGGTGCCGCGGTCACCCAGTCGGGTGGCGAGCGTCCGCTTGCCGGCGGCGAGGTCGCCGACCCGGTCCCGCAGGTTGTTGGCCACCAGCAGCGCACAGGCCAGGCAGCCGATCGCCACCGCAGCCCACCAGCCCGCCGCCGGCACCTCCCCGAGCTGGATGTAGACGGTGCCGGCCACCGCGACCAGGCCGAAGAAGACGAAGACGAACACTTCGCCGAGCCCCGCATAGCCGTAGGGCCGGGGCCCGCCGGTGTAGAGCCAGGCGGCCGCGATGGCGAGCCCGCCCACCGCCAGCAGCCACCAGTGGGCGGTGAGCAGGACGATGCCGAGGCCGGTGAGCGCCCCGACGCCGAAACTGGCGAAGGCCGCGAGCTTCACGGCCCGTGGCCCGGCCGCGCCGGAGCCGACCAGGCGCAGCGGACCCACCCGGTCGGCGTCGGTGCCCCGGATCCCGTCGGAGTAGTCGTTGGCGTAGTTGACCCCCACCTGCAGGGCGAGCGCCACCACCGCCGCCAGGACGGCGAACAGCCAGTCGAAGCCGCCGTGGAACCAGGCGACGCCGCTGCCCGCGAGCACCGGCGAGACGGCGGCGGGCAGGGTGCGCGGCCGCGCACCCTCGAGCCACTCAGCCGCGGTCGCCATCAGCTTCTCCTGGTTCCTGCCATGCCCGCTGCAGCGCGGGCCTGTCGATCTTGCCTGTCGGTGTGTACGCCACAGCGGCCACCCTGCGCAACTCCCGCGGCAGCGCGGCGGCGCCGAGCCGGGGCCGCAGCCGCTCGGTGAGCTCGGCGAGGGTGGTCTCACCGGTCGTGATGGCCACCACCCGGTGCCCCCAGCGGGAGTCGGGGACGGCGAACAGGACCGGCCCGCCCGCCTCGGGCGGCCCGAAGCTCTCCTCGACCACCCGCTGCGCCTCGGCGAGGTCGACGTTCGTCCCGCCGCTGATCACCACGTCGTCCAGCCGACCGGTGATCCGCAGCAGCCCGTCGGTGATCACCCCGCGGTCGCGGGTGCGGACGGTGTCCCCGTCGAGCACCTGGGAGGTCAGTTCCGGGTTGAGCCGGTAGCCGCTGAACACCACCGGGCCCGAGATGGTGATCCGGCCGTCCACCACCGCGGGGCGGACGCCGTCCAGCGGCCGTCCGTCGTAGACGCAGCCCCCGCACGTCTCGGCCATGCCGTAGGTCTCGACCAGCCGGACGCCCGCGTCCCTGACCTGCCGCAGCAGATGCGGCGAGACCGCCGAGCCGCCCACCAGCACCGCGGCGTAGGCCCGCAGCCGCTGCAGCAGCGCCGGCTCGGCGACAGCGCGGTAGAGCTGGGCGCCGACCACCGACAGGTAGGTGCGCTGCGAGGGTTCCGGCAGGTCGGACAGGTCGGACGCGGCGAGCTGCGCCGTCCGTCCCGCCGCCACCGCGCGCGCGACGGTCATCATGCCTGCCACGTGGTGGGTGGGGAGCACGCAGACCCAGTCGCCAGGTCCGCCCAGCCGGCGGTGGGTGGCCGCGGCCGAGGCGAGAATCGCTTCCGCCGACAGCACGACGGCCTTCGGGCTTCCGGTCGAGCCCGAGGTCGTCACCACCACGCCGGCGCTCGCCTCGGTGACCGGCAGGTCGGGCCGCAGCGCCGCGAGCACCGCCTCGCCGGGTGCCTGGGGAATCGGAGCGACCACCTGGCGGCCCGCCAGCGCCGACGCGAGGGCGGCGGCCAGGCCGGGCGGGGGTGTCAGCTCCACGGCTCCACCCTATGTGGAGGGCACAGGTAGATTTGGTGCCATGGGACGGGTGCTGCCGGTGATCATCCTGGCGATGCTGATGATCTATGCCGTGGTCGAGGTGGCGCAGGCCGACCCGCTGCGGGTGCGGCTGATGCCGCGGTGGTTGTGGGTGGTCGCCATCATCCTCATCCCCGGCGTCGGCGCCGTGTCCTGGCTGGTGTTCGGTAGGCCGACGAAGGCTGCCGGACGGGGGCCGCGCCCGCCGAAGGCGCCGGACGACGATCCCGACTTCCTGCGCCGGCTCTAGCCCGGACGGCCCGCCGAGCCGTCCCCGACGAGACGACGGAGCCGATCCTGAGCCAGTTCAAGCTTAAGTTCTCCTTAACGGAATCTGTGTGGCACACTCTGATCCGTGCCGCTGTCTCTCAGGTTCCGCTTCTCTGCCCTTGTGGCGGCGGGTGCCACGGGGCTCGCACTCTCCGCCGTCGGCCTGATTCCCGGACAGTCCGCCGTGGCCGGCCAGCTCGACGAGCTGCGGGTGACCGCGCTGCCGGCGGTGGCACAGCCCGAGCCCTCCGTCGACATCGCCGAGCTGCAGGCCCAGCGCGAGGCGTTGATGGCCCGCCGCTCGGTGGCGGTGGAGGTCCGGCTCGGCACCCTCAACGCCCTCGAGCAGCAGAAGATCGCCGCGCTCGGCTACGACCCGGAGACCGCCACCACCCCGCGCGAGATCGCCCGCCAGATGATGCTGAACAAGTACGGCTGGGGCGAGGAGCAGTTCGGCTGCTACGACGCGATCATCATGCGCGAGAGCCGGTGGAACCCGTACGCCGACAACCCTCGCTCCAGCGCGTACGGCATCCCGCAGGCGCTGCCCGGCCGGAAGATGGCCTCGGCGGGGGCCGACTGGCGCACCAACCCCGCCACCCAGATCAGGTGGGGACTCGGCTACGTCAAGCAGCGCTACGGCACCCCGTGCAGCGCGTGGGGCTTCAAGCGCTCCCACGGCTGGTACTGACCGGGCCCGCTACCGGCGGGGCTCGACCGGCGGCACGATGCCGTCCTCGATCGCCCGACGGAACAGGTCGAGCTTGCTGGCCGCCGGCCGATCGACGTTGGTGTACTTCACCCGGATCCGCTTGAGGTACTCCTTGACGCTGTTCTCGGCGATGCCCAGCCGTTCGGCCACCTCGGGCACCTCCATGCCGCCGGTGTAGAGCGCCAGCACCTCGCGCTCCCGCGGGCCGAGGTTCGCAGCGACATAGCCCTGGTCGCCCTCGATCAGGCCCAGGATCTCCTGGGAGAGCACCATCTGGCCGGCCGCCACGGCCTCGATGGAGGCCAGCGTCTCGCTGATCGGGTCGGCCTTGCGTGCGACGCCGGCCGCCCCGCCGGCCAGCGCCCGGCGCAGCAGCCGGACGTTGTCGGCGATCGAGTACACCAGGACGGTGTAGCCGGCGGCGATCAGCACCTCGGTGTTGTCCAGCGGGTCGGTGCCGTCGGACAGCTGCAGGTCGAGCAGCACGACGTCGGCATGCACCTGGCGGTCGATGAAGGCCTGGACCGTCGGGTCGTGGCTCACCAGCGTGATGCGTCCGGCGGCGTGGCTGGCCAGGGCTGCCTCCAGCCCCACCCGGATCGCCTCGTGGTCATCGATGACTGCGACTTGGATCATGTTGCTCGGCCCTATCTCGCGTTGTGGTACCCATTCTGGTCCAGACCGACCATCTGGGTCCTGCCGTTCGCGCGGACGGTGAGGATGGTCACCACATCGTCGTAGCCCTCGGGCGCCGCGCGTGCCACGACCCGGGTCACGGTGCGGTCGTTGAGCAAGCTCGCCAGGGACTGCCGCAGCGCCTTCTGTACCACCTCGGGCAGGGCCGACCCCCGGCTGTCGACCAGGGTCACCTCCACTCCCCTGGCGCGGGCCGCCTCGACGATGTCCTGGGTGCCGTCGGAGAGCAGGTTGGCAGCGCGCAGCCCGTCCCGCAATCGCCGCTCGATGCTGACGCACGCCTCGAGGTCGGCGGGGGTCAGCGCCGCATCGGGGTCGGCGAGTTTCTCCAGCAGTGGCCCCACCTGCCCACGGAGCTGGCGCAGCCACAGGTCGCGCAGGACCAGCTTGGAGTAGGTCTCCGCGATCGCCTCGTTGGCGGCGTACGAGTTCTCCTTCGCCCGGTGGACGCGGTTGCCGATGTCGACCAGCCACCCGCTCACCAGTTGCGCCACGATCATCCACGACACCGGCCCGAAGGACACCCTGACCACCTCGCCGAAACCGAGGCCGTGGGTGAACGCCCAGTACAGCGATTCGGCGACGAAGGCGGCGACCCCCAGCCACGCCAGCACCTGCCGGCCCCGGAAGAGCAGGACGATCAGCAGGACCATGACGACGCTGGAGTACCAGGTCGCGTAGCCGGGCCAGCGGCCCATCGGCAGCACTGCCTGGACCAGCAGGGTGGCCCCGCTGAGCAACACCAGGACGGTGATCCCGGCAGCCAGCGACAGCGGGTTGCGGTCGAGCCGGCGAAGCGCCAGCCAGGAAGCGGCGACGCACAGCGCCTGGGCTGCGAAGACCGGCCACGCGGCGCTCACCTGGTCGAGTGTGGTCCAGCCGAGGACGAAGTGCAGCCCCACCAGAAGCGAGATCAGGCCGGCCAGCGTGCCGGGCTCCAGGGTGGGCAGGACGGGGTAGTGCTCGCCGCGCACCCTCGGCAGTCGGAACCGGCGGCGCGGCCTGGCCGCGGCCGGCACGGGCTCCGGCGGCACCAGCCAGACCAGCTCGACGGTGGTGCCGTGACCGGGCTGGGAGCGGACGTCCGCGATGCCGCCCACCGACTGCATGCGTTCCAGCACCGAGTACTGCAACCCGAACCTGTCCCCCGGCACCAGCCCGGGATCGAAGCCGGTGCCGTCGTCGGCCACCACCACCCGCACCCCCGGCGCGGTCGCGTCCCCGATCAGCACGCTGACGTGGTGGGCCTCGGCGTGCCGGGCGATGTTCATCGCCACCTCGCGGCAGGCCTGCCCGACGGCGCTGGCCACCACCGCAGGGACGAGCAGCTCGGGATCGCCCACGTCGAGGGTGACCTCGGCGTCGGGGACCAGCGAGGTCACCACGTCCTTCACCAGCCAGCCGAGGTGCTCCACCGTGACCGGGACCCTGTCCTCACCGGTCTCCCCGGCCAGGTCGAGCTGGCTGATCGCATGCTGCGCGAGGGCTGTCACCCGGGCGTCCCGCTGCGGGCCCACCATCGCCGCGTTGACCAGCGTGGTCATCACCTCGTCGTGGTCGATGCTGTCGAGCCGGCGGCGTTCCTCGACCAGCGCCTCCTCCACCGCCGCCCGGGCCTTCTGCTGCTGGTTGGCGGCGGCCGTCGTATTGAGTTGGCGGATCGAGTCGGTGAGAAGCGAGATGCCGATGATCACCGCGCTGGGGTTGATGACCAGGACCAGCATGTCCTGCATGGCGGCGACCAGCGAGATCCCCTGCCCGGACGGGGTCAGCCGGATTCCGGCGAAGACCGCGCCGGTGACGATCGCGTAGATGAAGCCCCAGGTGGTCCCGATGACCAGCGCCGCCCAGACGCTCGCCACCCCCAGGCACATCCACAGCCACGGGCTGCCGGTGGCGGGCTGGTCGGACTGCCATCCCAGCGACCAGGTGGCGACCGCCGCCGCGACCAGCACCAGGTAGGCGCGAGCGACACCGACCAGCGAGCGGCGGGCGATGGAGAGTGCCGTCATGGCGAGCGTCAGCCCGACGATGCCGAGGCCGAAGACGGCCAGCCACCACAGCGCGAGGTGCTGCAACTGGTCCGCCGCCATGAAGCCGGCCGGCACGAGGCTGCCCAGACAGAACAGGGCGACACCGCGGTGTACCCAGGCGGTGAGTTCCGAGGCAGTGGGCGTGCTCAGCCTCATCGCCCCCAGTCGACCAGGCCGTCGGCGTCGTGCTCCCCGCCGGGCCAGACCGCGCGGACGATGCCGGCCGCGGCGAGCGCCTTGCGGCAGCCGGGGCACGGCGGGTCGGTGATGTACGCGGTCGCGCCCTTGGTGTCGCGGGTGGAGAACAGCAGCGCGTTCACCTCAGCGTGGATCGCGATGCAGAAACCCGGGGTACCGGGACGGTCGTAGTCGCCGAGGCCCGGCACCTGGTCGTAGCCCAGCTGGCCGCGCGGGCAGGCACCGTCGAGGCAGTCGGGGCGTCCCGGCGCAGCCCCGTTGTAGCCGGTGGCGATGATCCGCTTGTCCATGACGAGGACGGCGCCGACCCGGCGTCGCGTGCACTTGGCACGCGCCGACACGGCGGCGGCGATACCGAGGAAGTAATCGTCCCAGCCGGGTACCGATCCCGCGTCAGCCTCGCTCATGGCGCTAACAGTAGTGGGACGAAGCGGAATTCCCCGGGCGCCCGATTGATCACCGGGACGCCGCGCGGCAGGCTCACCACCACCATGCGGCCGTTGAGCGGCAGCACCATCCTGCCGCCGGGGGCGAGTTGGTCGACCAGCTGCTGCGGCAGCCGGTGCGCCTCGGCGGAGACGAGGATCCTGTCGAAGGGCGCGTCCGTCGGCGCACCGAGGACATCAGGCGTTGCCAGCCGCAGCTCGGCGTGGGCGGCGGTGAGGGTGGCGCGGGTGCGTTCCACCAGGTCCGCGATGAGCTCGGTACCGATCACCCGGCCTTCCGGCCCCACCAGCCACGCCAGCAGGTCGGTGGTCCACCCCGAGCCGGCGCCGACGTCCAGCACCCGCATGCCGGGCCGGGGATCCAGCAGCCGCAGCATGTACTGGACGGTCCGCGGCTGGGAGTTGGTGGAACCCCAGCCGATCGGCAGCGCCTCGTCGCGATGGGCGTGGTGGCGCACCTCGGGCGGCAGGTAAC
>JAEYNS010000084.1 GCA_023412435.1 Actinomycetes bacterium
GCGTGCCATCGTCGGGGCGGTGCTCGAGCACCACCCGGCCAGCGGCCCGCCGGACGCCGACCGCACCGACCCGGTGGCACTGCCCGGCGACCTGCTGCGGCTGCCCGACGGCTGCCCGATCGGCCCCGGCACCGGACTGGTGGTCTGGCGACTGGACGGGTTCCCCGTCGCGCGGCTGCCGGTGGAACACAGGGAGTACGCCGAGTGCGAGGGGTTCGCCACCGGCTTGAGCTGGCTGACCGGGCTCGGCGACAGGGTTCTCAACCGACCCGACCCGCTCTGTCTCGCCGGTGCCCGGACCGACCTGCTGGGCCTGCAGCGGCTCGCCGGGCAGTGCGGTCTCGCCGTCCCCCGGTTCCGGCTGCGCACGAACGACCTTGTCGCCGGGGCCGCCCCGGCCGGCTTCGTCACCCTCGGGTGGGAGGCGCCCGGCCTGCCGGAGCTTGCCGGCGGGCAGCTGCTGGAGGGTCCGCGGCTGCCCAGGCCCGCGCTCAGCGTCGAACCGGTGGTCCCCGAACGCGGCGTGCTTGTGCTCGACGACCTGGTGGTAGAACCGGAACCGGCCTGGCAGGTGGCCCAGGCCTCAGCACTCGCGCGGCTGGTGCGTGAGGCAGGCCTGCGGTGCGCCCAGGTGGGACTCGGCAGGAGCCGCTCCGGGCGGCTGCTGGTGACCGGGATCAACCCGGTGCCCGGGCAGGGATCGCCAGCCCAACTGGCCGCCCTCGCCGACCATGTCGAGCGGCGGGCGCTGGGACGCGTGACGGAGGTGGCGGCATGATCGTCGTGGTGGGCACCCCGACGGAGGACCCGGTAGCCCTGCTGCGGGCCGAGGCGGCTCGGGCGGGCATCGAGGCGGTGGTCCTCGACGAGGCAAGGGCGGGGGAGTGGAACCTCGAGGTCGAAGGTGGCGCCGGGCTCGTCGCCAGGGCCGTCGTGGCCGGTCGCGAGATCGACCTGGAGAGCGCCACCGGGGTCTACCTGCGGCTGACCTCACCACGGATCCGCGGCACCGTGCCCGACCCGCTTCAGCAGGCCCGGCACGCGGCGGCCCTCGGGCTGGTGACGGCGTGGGCCGACGCCACCGCCGTCCGGGTGGCCAACCGACCTCGGGCGATGGCCACCAACGGCTCCAAGCCCTACCAGGCGGCCCTGATCCGCAGCCTCGGTCTGGCTGTGCCCCCCACCCTTGTCACCAACGACCCGGACGCCGCCCGCCGATTCCGGGCCGAGCACGGCCGGGTGGTGTACAAGTCGATCAGCGGGGTCCGCTCGATAGTCCACGAACTGACCGACCTGCGGGCCGGTGCGCTGGACCGCGTCCATCACCTGCCCACCCAGTTCCAGCGCCTGCTCGAAGGGACCAACGTGCGAGCGCACGTGGTGGGCGACCAGGTCTTCGCCTGCCGGATCGATGCCGAAACCATTGACTACCGGTACCGGGAGGGCACCGACGGGGCCACCATGACGCCGATCGAGCTGCCGGCCGCGATTGCCGAGCGGTGCGTCGCCGTGGCGGGGGCCCTCAACCTGCCGTTGGCGGGGATCGACCTGTTCCGCGACCGCGACGACCAGTGGTGGTGCTTCGAGGTCAACCCCTCGCCGGCCTACTCCTGCTTCGAGGAGCCGACCGGGCTGCCGATCGCCGCGGCCCTCGCCCGGTGGTTGGCTGCGGGAGCAGAATGAGGCCATGGTGCAGGTGGTGGAGAACCGCTCGGTGGTGGTGCTGATCCCGCTGTCGACACCCGCGCCGGGGCCCGGTCCCGGGTGGTCGACCTGTCGGGTGCGGGTCTCGGCAGCCGACCCGGTCGAGGGCTACCCGAACCTGCTGGGGGCGACCCTGCCGCGCGACCTTGACGCCCTGGTGCGCGAGGAGGCGGCGGCGGTCCTGTTCGGCGAGCACCCGGTCAGGGCCGTGGCCTGCCTGGTCGGGCCGGGGCGCCTGCGGGTCGAGGAACTTCCGGCTCGGCCGGACGGGCCGGTCCCGACCCCGTCCGACGATGACGGAGGGCTGGACCGATGACCGACCTCAGGCCCGGTCGCCCGGCGGGGTGGTGTCGACCCGCAGGGTCACCCACGACGTGGTCGACTCCGCGTCCGGGGCCGGAGGAGCGGCCGCGCGTTCGGTGTCCGCGCCCGGTTCGCCGGGCCGCAGCGGGTCTCCCATCGCGGCCCGCAGCGCCTGCGCTATGGCGTTGCCGACGGCCGGGTCGAACTTGCGGATCTCAGCCATGCCGCCATCGTAGGCCCGCTCGCTGTGCCGCCGCTGTGACGGCCGTCGCGACCGGTGCCGGTTTGGTGACGAAACCTACGGTGGAGTAAGTTACATCGATCACGTCCAGAGGGAACCGCATGGATACCAACAACGTCGCTGTCATGTTCGCGGCCTCCGTGGCGGTGCATGCCTCGCGGCCCGCCACCCGGGTGCGCTCAGGGGACAGCTGGACGGTCCAGACCTACGCCGAGTTGGGCGCCGACGTCCGCCGGCTCGCGTCCCGGCTGATCCACCAGGGGTTGCAGCCGGGGGACCGGGTCGCCCTGTTCGCGCCCAACCTGCCGCAGTGGAGCCTCGTCGACCTGGCCTGCCTGACCGCCGGCCTGGTGGTGGTTCCGCTGTACCAGACCAGCACCGCCGACCAGATCCAGCACATCCTCAGCGACTCCGGCGCGCGGCTGCTGTTCCTGGCCGGGGAGTCGGAGTGGTCGCGGCTCGCCCCGCTGCGCGCCGGGCTGACTGCCCTGGAGCGGGTGGTGAGCTTCGAGCCGGTGGATGCGGAGGTTGCGACGCTGGCCGATGAGCTTGCCGCCGCCGCCGCCGACGACCCTGCGGTGGACGAGCGTCTGGCGACCGCCACGGGCGACGACCTGGCCACCATCGTTTACACCTCCGGCACCACCGGCCTGCCGAAGGGCGTGATGCTGCGCCACCGCGGCTTCACCCACCAGGCCACCGTGCTTACCCGCCACCTCTCGGTCAACCCCGACGGTTCCTCGCTGAGCTTCCTGCCGCTCAGCCACGCCCTGGAACGGGCGTGGACCTTCGTCGTGCTCACCAGCGGCTGCCTCAACACCTACGTCCCTGACCCGCGCACTGTCGCCGAGCAGCTCGTGCTCGCCCAGCCGACGATGCTGGTCAGCGTCCCGCGGCTCTACGAGAAGGTCTTCACCACCGCGAAGGAGAAGGTGGCGGGATCCGCGGTCAAGCAGCGCCTGATGGCCTGGGCGCTCCGGGTCGGCGGCCGCTACCACGGCGCGCTCGCCGCAGGCCGGACGCCGTCCCCGCTGTTGAAGGCGTCCTTCGGGCTGGCCGACCGGCTCGTGCTGGGCAACGTCCGTGCGGCGATGGGTGGGCCCAAGACCGTGTTGGCCAGCGGGGGAGCGGCGCTGCGGCAGGAGATCGAGGAGTTCTTCTTCGCCTGCGGGCTGCTCGTGCTGCAGGGCTACGGGCTCACCGAGGCATCGCCCCTTGTCAGCTTCCCCTCGCCGGACGCCTACCGGTTCGGTACCGTCGGGCAGGTGATCGACGGCGCGGAGGTGAAGATCACCGACGAGGGCGAGATCTGCTACCGCGGTCCCAACGTGATGGCCGGCTACTGGGACCACCCGGAGGAGACCGCCACCGTCATCGTGGACGGCTGGCTCCACACCGGCGACGTCGGGGAGCTGGATCCGGACGGCTACCTGAAGATCACCGACCGGATCAAGGACCTGATCGTCACGAGCACGGGCAAGAACATCGCCCCCGGCCCGATCGAGGGCCTGCTGGCTGCCGACCCGCTGCTGGAGTACACGATCCTGCTGGGCGACAACCGGCCCTACCTGACGCTGCTGGTCTCGCCCTCGCTGCCGCACCTGGAGGACATCGGCCGGCAGCTGCAGCTGACCTGGGCCCATCGTGACGAACTCCTGGCCCATCCGGCGGTCCTGACCGAGATCCGCAGCCGGGTGGAGGCGCTCACCTCGCGACTGGCCAACCACGAGCAGATCCGTGACCTGCGGATGATGGTCGAGGAGTTCACCCAGGAGAACGGCCTGCTCACGCCGACCCTGAAGGTCAAGCGGCGTGAGGTCGAACGACGCTTCGCGCACCTGATCGACGAGATGTACGCCAAAGCCGGCAAGCCGCGCACCAAGTGAGCGCCGCCGGCCACGGCGGTCGGGAAGCATGTCGACCTGTGCGTGGTTGTCCCCGGTAGGCGCTTCGCGGCGCCGCGCCTCACCCTGCCGTCCAGCCTCGGGAGCCGAGCCTTGTCCGACCACACCCTTCGCACCTACGAGTCGATCCTCGACCTGCTGCCGAGCCCGGAGAACCCGACCCCGCTGGTGAGGCTTCGGCAGGTCGGCGGGTTCCGCCACGCCAGGGTGTACGCCAAGCTCGAGTGGTACAACCCGTTCGGCGCCGTGAAGGACAGGGTGGCGGCCAGCCTCGTCGCCGACGCCGAGCAGCGTGGTCAGGAACTGGAGAACCTTGTCGAGCCGACCTCCGGCAACACCGGCATCGGCCTGGCCATGGTCGCCAATGCCCGGCGGTACTCCTTCGCGGCCACCATGTCGCGCGAGATCCCGCTGGAGAAGCGGACGGCGCTGCGGCTGTTCGGCACCGACCTGCACGAACTGGACGACGCGCTGTGCCCGATGCCCGGTCAGCCCGAGGGGGCGATGGCCAAGGCCACCGAACTGGCCGAGCGGCCCGGCTGGACGCAGCTGAACCAGTACCGCAACGCCGCCAACCCCGAGGCCCACTACCGCACCACGGGGCCCGAGGTCTGGCGCCAGACCGGCGGCGCGGTCACCCACTTCGTCGCCTCGCTGGGTACCTGCGGCACCATCACGGGCGCGGGCCGGTTCCTGAAGGAGCAGAATCCCCAGGTCAAGGTGATCGGCGTCCACCCCACCGACGGCCACGACATCCCGGGCGTGCGCAGCCGGCGCGCGCTCGCGCTCACCGACTTCTTCACCCCCGATGCGTACGACGCCGTGGTCGAGATCGGCGACGACGAGGCCTACGACCTGTGCCGCGACCTGCACCAGGTCGAGAGCATCATCGCCGGACCGAGCTGTGGCCTGGCGCTGGCCGGGGCGCTGCGCCAGGTGCCTGACGAGCCCGGGGTGGTCGCGGTGGTGATCTTCCCGGACAACGCCTTCAAGTACCTCTCGTCCTTCCGCCGCCACCTGCCCGACCTGTTCCCGCCGGAGCCCGCGCCGGCACCGTCCAACCCGTTCGCCGGGCACCTGGACGCCGCCTTCGCGATGGCGCGCACGGGCCCGGAC
>JAEYNS010000215.1 GCA_023412435.1 Actinomycetes bacterium
CCCCGCAGCAGCCGGCGCCGCAGCCTCGCCCTCAGGACCGCAAGCCCAACCGGACGCCGTGGCTGCTGGGCGCCGGCGTGCTGGTGCTGGCGCTGGTGGCCTGGGCAGTGTCCGCCGTCCTCGACGGACCTGGTCAGGGGCCGTCGGCGAGCCCCTCCGCCGCCGCTTCGCCGACGTCGTCCGACTCGCCGGCGGGTCCGCCCCCGGAGGGCCTGTGGAGCCACGACGATGTCGCCCGCTTCCTGTTCTCCCGGGCCGAACTGGAGGCGATGGTGCCGGACGCCACCGGCATCTACGAGGACGAGCTGAGCTGGGTCTACACCGACACCACCGCGAGCCCTGACTACTGCGCCGGAGCGATCTCGTTCGGACCCGACGGCGGGGTCACCCAGTGGCGCAAGGCCGTCGCCAACAGCGACTCGGGGGCGGTCGTCTCCTTCGGCGCTGCCTACGACACGTCCGCTCTCGCGGCGGTCGCCTTCGACAGGCTGCGCGCGACCCGGTGCGACGGCGGCACCATCGAGTTGACGTCGAGCGGTCAGCACTGGGACACCGTGGGCTACACCGAGAAGGCCATCGATGCCGGGTACTCGCTCACCCGGCTGGACTTCACCTGGGGGTCGTGGCGGGAGCGCGCCTGCGTCACCAACCGCAACGTGCTCGTCTGCTACTCGCTGGCTGCCACCGAGGCGAGTTTCGCCACCGCCGACGGAACCGACGCCCTGGGTCTGGGGGTGAGTCGCGCCCGCGACCTCGTCCCCGAGTAGATCCGTCCGGGCCGGCTCAGGGCAGGGTGAGGATCTCCGCCCCGGTAAGGGTCACCACCAGGGAGTGCTCGAACTGGGCGACCCGCGAGCCGTCGTCGGTGACCACCGTCCAGTCGTCGGGCCAGACGTGGGAGCGTTGGTCGCCCAGCGCCAGCATCGGCTCGATGGTGAAGGTCATCCCGGCCTCGATCACGGTGTCGGCGGCGGGCTCGTCGTAGTGCGGGATCACCAGCCCGGAGTGGAAGGCGGTGTGCACGCCGTGGCCGGTGTAGTCGCGGACGACGCCGTAGCCGAACCGCTTCGCGTAGGCCTCGATGACCCGTCCGATGACGTTGATCTGCCGACCCGGCCTGACTGCCCGGATCGCGCGGTTCATCGCCTCCTCGGTGCGCTCGGTGAGCAGCCGGGACTCCTCGTCCACCTCGCCGCAGAAGTAGGTGGCGCAGTTGTCGCCGTGGACGCCGTCCACGAAGGCGGTGACGTCGATCTTCACCAGGTCGCCGTCGGCCAGCGGGCGGGTGTCGGGGATGCCGTGGCAGATCACCTCGTTGACCGACGTGCAGCACGACTTCGGGAAGCCGCGGTAGCCGAGGGTGGAGGGGTAGGCGCCGTGGTCGAGCAGGAACTCGTGCACCACCGCGTCGATCGCGTCCGTGGTCACCCCGGGGGCGATCCCCTCGGCGCCGGCGCGCATCGCCCGGGCCGCGAGCCGTCCGGCCACGCGCATCTTCTCGACCGTCTCGGCGGACTGGACATGCGGGCCCCGGTACGGCTCGGGGCGCGGCTGGTCGACGTACGCGGGCCGCGCGATCCCGGCGGGCACCCGCCGCCGCGGAGTCACCGGGTAGGGCTTGATCGCAGTCACGCAGGCGATGATAGTGACAGCCATCGTCCCCTTCGGAGGTGCCAGATGACCGGCGCGTGGTACTACTGCCTCGACCACCGCAGCGTCGAGCCCTATGAGGGCTGCCGCAGCCTGTCCCGGCTCGGGCCGTACGCGACCGCCGACGACGCCGCGCACGCCCTGGATCGGGTGGGGGAGCGCAACGACGAGTGGGAGAACGACCCGCGCTTCAACGACCCCGACGAGGACGACGAGGACGAGACCGGCTGGGGCCCCTTCCGCCACTGACCCGGGACGCGGGGACGGTTCCTCGGGATGCGGGGACGGTTCCTCGGGACACGGGGACGGTTCCTCGGGTCGCGGGGACGGTTCTTCGGGTCGCGGGGACGGTTCCTCGGCCGGTAGGCGGGCACAATCCCGGTCGCAGGACACGACGCAACGCCGCCATCCGTAACCCGACTGAAACACGGCTGGCGGCAGACTTGGCCGCATGGATAAGCAGACCGAGTTCGTGCTCCGGACAATGGAGGAGCGGGACGTCCGCTTCGTCCGGCTGTGGTTCACCGACGTCCTTGGCTTCCTGAAGTCGGTCGCCATCGCACCCGCCGAACTCGAAGGAGCGTTCAGCGAGGGGATCGGCTTCGACGGCTCCGCCATCCAGGGCTTCGCCCGGGTCTTCGAGTCGGACATGGTCGCCCACCCCGACCCGTCCACGTTCCAGTTGCTGCCGTGGCGCGGCAACACCCAGGGCACCGCCCGGATGTTCTGCGACATCCGGCTGCCGGACGGGGCCCCGTCCTACGCCGATCCCCGCTACGTCCTCAAGCGCGCGCTGCAGAAAGCGTCCAAGCTCGGGTTCACCTTCTACACCCACCCCGAGATCGAGTTCTACCTGTTCAAGCAGCCGTTGGT